>DQCR01000048.1:0-487 GCA_003533785.1 Flavobacteriaceae bacterium | reverse complement strand
ACCAATACCGTGGCAGGCTTGCAATTGGCTCTCGACATTTTACGGCGAAAAAAAAATACCAATAAACAAATTTTCATGATCACCGATGGCAAGCCAAGCTGCTTGAAAATGCCCGACGGAACCTATTATAAAAACAGCGTGGGTCTCGACGATCATATTGTTGAAAAATGTTACAATATGGCGCGCCAATCACGCAAATTAAAAATCCCGATCACTACATTTATGATTGCACAGGATCCTTACTTGCAACAATTCATTCGAACATTCACTGAAGCCAATCAAGGAAAGGCCTTTTTTACAGGCTTGAAAGGTTTGGGGGAAATGATTTTTGAAGACTATGAAACCAATAGAAAAAAGCGTTTAGAATAAATTATTTTCATCCAATTGCTATGAATACAAAGAAGATAACTACCCTTGGAGCTTTAAAAAAAAGTGGCTATACATCTATTAGCATCCAAGAAGAACTGGCCCACAATCTCAGACACCG
>DQCR01000041.1 GCA_003533785.1 Flavobacteriaceae bacterium | reverse complement strand
TTTTTTTGCCAATTTAAAAAAATAATCCCTCCTTTTAAGCTTTTTAGCCTAAAGAAGGGATCTTAAAATTACCTTGGTCGTTAGTCTAGGATAGCCTTTTTAATGAAAATGAACCAATCCTGTACTGATATCGTACATTCCTCCGACAATATTAATTTCGCCTTTTTGTTCCATTTCCGCTAAAACAGGGCTGGAAGAACGAATTTCAGCAATGGTCATTTCCACATTCTTTTCTGCCACCGTATTGACAAAATCAATATTGGAAGAATTGCGAAGAGTTTCATCCTGAGGTTCTTGTACAGCTGCAACAGCAGGCTCTATTTTGTTAATCAATGCAGTCAAATTACCAAGACGGGCATGGTCACATGCGCCTTTCACTGCGCCACATGCGGTATGTCCCAAAACTACGATCAACTTTGTCCCTGCTAGTTTACAAGCAAATTCCATACTTCCTAAGATGTCTTCATTCACAAAATTTCCTGCGATACGAACACTGAAAATATCTCCAATACCTTGATCAAAGATCAATTCTGAAGAGACGCGTGAGTCAATACAACTCAGTACTGTAGCAAAAGGGTACTGACCGGTACTGGTTTCACTAACCTGTTGCATTAAATCTCGATTTAAAGGGGTTTTTCCAACAAAACGCTGGTTCCCTTTTTTCAGTTCTTCCAAAGAAGAGCTAGGGGTCATTTGAGCTTGGGTTTCTTGTGTTTGTGCTTTCATAATGATTAAATTAATTGGGAAATACCGATAAGGGGGTTTCCGTGTTAGATAAGGTTTTTATAAAATTTTATTTTTTAATGGATTTCGTATTTCAATTTAAATTAGGCACTTTTAGGTCTTAATTTAAAGAAGGAGATAAAACTCTCCGGATTTTCTACAGTACCTCGATCAGAAATAATTTTGATATCGATGTTTCGAGTTTTCCTCTTTTCTGAAAAATCCTGAAGAATCTCTATGATATCGTGATCTAAAAAACGTGTTTTTGAGACGTCTAATTCCAATACCGTATCTTCTGGTAAAGCGTCGAGTTCCTTGAGAATCGCTCCTTTGTTAAAAAAGGTTACTTCCTCTGCCAAAGTCATTTTAATTCTGTGTTTTCCATCGCTTTTGTCTTCGATATGAAGAAAGTGTGAGTTTTGGAAACTTTTAATTAAAATCACTACAATTCCAACCATGAGTCCCAACCCAATACCGATCAATAAATCGGTAAACACTATCCCTAAAACGGTGACAACAAAAGGAATCGATTGTTTCCATCCCAGTTGGTACATGGTAATAAACAAGCTAGGTTTTGCCAACTTATAACCTACAATAAGAAGAATAGCTGCCAAAACCGATAGTGGAATTTGATTCAGCAGCGCAGGAATCAGAAGAACCGAAATCAACAACAAGAAGCCGTGAATGATCGCAGACATTTTCGATTTTCCTCCCGATTGGATATTGGCCGAACTTCGCACTATGACCTGTGTCACAGGCAGGCCTCCAATGAGTCCCGAAAAAAGGTTTCCTATTCCCTGGGCAATCAACTCTCTATTGGTAGGGGTCACTCCCTTGTCTGGATCCAATTTGTCCGTTGCTTCTACACAAAGCAGTGTCTCTAAACTCGCCACAAGCGCAATGGTAAAAGCGGTAATCCAAATCTGAGGGTTTGTTATTACTCCAAAGTTTGGAAAACTAAACTGTCCAAAAAACGAACTTAAGTTTTCAGGAACGGGAACCGAAACCAGTTGTTGATTTTGAATTGCCCAAAAGGCATTACCCGAAGTCAACGCAACGTAGACAATTCCAACAACTACAGCAACTAGAGGTCCTTGAATGAGTTGGAAAATTTTTGCTTTTTTACTCAACACATTTGACCAAAGTAAAAGAATAGCTAAACTCAAGCCCGCGATCAATGTCGCTCCGGGACTGATGTAGTTTACTGCATTAAAAATTCCTGAAAATGTATTTTCACCATTGTCTTGAAAAAAAGAAAAGTCTCCTTCAGGGCTTTGATATCCGAAAAAATGAGGAATTTGTTTTAAAATGATAATAATACCAATTCCCGTAAGCATTCCTTTGATCACCGAAGAAGGAAAGTAATAGCCAATTATTCCGGCGCGTAAGATCCCAAATAAAAGCTGAATTAGTCCACCAAGAACCACGGCTAACAAGAAGTTTTGAAAACCCCCAAGGTCTCCAATTGCTGTAAGAACGATGGCGGCAAGACCTGCTGCAGGTCCACTCACTCCAACTTGGGAACCACTCAAGCTTCCCACAACTATTCCTCCAATGATTCCGGCAATTAAGCCTGAAAAAAGGGGTGCACCACTAGCAAGAGCAATACCCAAACAAAGGGGCAACGCCACAAAAAATACCACGACACTAGCGGGGAGGTCGTGTTTTAAATTTGATAATAGATTTGTGTTTTTCATATTATTTTTTATCGAATGGAAAACGAGTTTTCCATTCTCAGATTGTATTAAAAAAAATTTAGTGTAGTACTATGTAGAAGTCTGGGGAGTGCTTATACCTGCCGGGGTGGCGGTAAATGAATTTCCAAATAAATATTTAGAATGAGCTCCTGAGAAAAAGTCACTAGTTGAAGACTTTCAACTGACAAATAGGACTGAGACCCGTCAAAGAAATTTTGAAATTTAGTATCCTCTTTTTTTTCTTTTTTTGACTCTTCGGAAGAATCTTCCTGCCAATCGATATTTTCAATTTCAAAAGAATTCTCGGTCAAAAGGGCCATTGATTCTAAAGTGGTAGATAATGTCAAACAAGCGAGTATACTCCAAACAAATAGGAATTTAAAAATAGATCCAGTAAGGAATTGATACCCTTTCATAACTTGCTTTAACAGCATTTTAATTTTGGTGCAAAGATAATAGTATTCCTTTGAAAAAGTCTGCAAAAAGTGAGCTTTTTTAAGACAACAACAACGCTACTTTTAATGCAAAACATTTTTTAATACCGTTACACATAAAATTTATGGATCCTCTAAAGCTTGAGCTTTTTTCCCTCGGCAGAGTAGGGTTTGGATTGAAAGTGGGTTTCGATTTTTTGCAGCATCAAAATCTCACCTATAAATTGCCAATCAAAATTGACCGTTTGATTTGCGGGATGGTTGTGGTGGTCTTGATCTAAAAGATACCCCTCAGGTTTGTTTAAAACACGGGTTTGGGAATAAACTGTTTCCATTTGAGCACGAACCGAAGAAAAGGTTTGGCCTGTTGTCATAATCGCATCTAAAGCCTTTTTTTCTGCTTCGGGTGTGGTTGCCGTATCGAAGGCTTTGAGTTGGGACATCAACTCAAAATTGTATTCCACAAGCTGAATTACTTCGTTGTAAACAGCCAGATTGTATTCTGACTTTGCGTCTTGATTTTGGATCTTAAACAAGGTTTTTTTAGCTTGTTCCAATTGGTTCTTTTGTGCTTCAAGTTGCTCTAAGCGAGCACTGTATTTTTTAGTCCAATCTCCTTTTTTATTGAAATCAGGTAAGCCAATGAGTTGTTCTTCAATTGGGTTTTCTTTGTGGATGAGTGCATTTCGATGGTTGCCTGCTTCCACAAACAAGTTGGTCCAAAGCGCTACGGGTTCATCCAGCGCATCGATGAAAGCGTATTGCTCCCCTTTAAATTCGGGTCCAAATTTTCGGTGGCGATAGACTGCTTTAAACTCCTCTTTCGTTCGTTTTAGTCCGCCCCAGGAGTATTCCGCAAAAGCAGAAATCCCTCTTTTGTACAGTTCAAAATGAGGCGAATCATCATCCCAAAGGGTCAGCAACAAGCCGTTGTAATTTCTGTTTATGGACTGTTCGGCAAAGATTCGGATTTGATCGATATTGCTTTCTCTTTGAGGCATTAATGTCCAGCGGGTTTGACCGGCTGTAGCCCCCATCACTCGAAAGCCGTTTGAGGAAAACCAATCCATTGCTTTCCCATTTCCATAGGATTCTGCCTTGTGGTAATTCCATCTCATATACACACAGTTTTTTGGAAATTGGGTGATGAATTTATTCAATTTGGGTTCGTTTACTTCCCAGATGGAATCTACCGTTGCAGGGTCCATTACTGTATCGTAAATGGGTTGCATCAATCCTGCTTGCTTCAGCGGCATATCATCCCAAAAGATGGGAATTCTATCGTGTTCCTCGGCAAAGGCAGAAACTTTATTGAGCCAAATCAAATTCAATTCTAAAGCACTTTGACCACTGCCTCTTCCTGTGGTTTGGACCTCATCTCCACCTACATGGAGATATTTTCCGTGCGGAAAGGCTTCCATCGCATCCAGATACAAATCGTATTGTAGCACATAGGTTTCTGGGTTCAGCGGATTGAATGCCCAATCACTTTTTGGATCATCTCGTAAGTGTTTATTTTTGTCGTGTTTTAAAATGAATGAAGCGTGTCCTAAACCTTGTACCAATGGGCTAATGGAAATATTACGTGCTAGTGCATAGGTGCTCAGTGCTCGCCACTCCCCTATTGAAAGTGCATCTGCTGAAGCCACCTCAGGTCTTCTTTTGTATTTTAATTTGTCTTCAATCTCAAGGATGATTCCATTGATTTTGAGTTGCGCCAGCGCATCGATTAAATCATAGTAATAGCTTTTCTTTTCCAAGTGGTGTTTTACATCAACTTGAATGGGTCGAAATGCGATTTTTGGTGCATCTTGAAGGGTTACTAGCGGGAGAGGCGTATTCGAATTAACGGCGTCTTCGATCAACTGATTTAAGGTTACAAAGGCATAAAATAAACCCGCTTGATCTTGGGCTTGGATTTCTATTTTTTCTTGTTCTATTTTGAGGGTGTAGGACTCTGCTTTTTGGTTTTCTTGGAGTTGGATGCTAAAAAAAAGTTGTGCATCCTCCATTTGTTTGATTTGTTTGAACTGCTTGGAATACCCATATCGAACAGGGAGCGAATCCGAAGTTGGGCTAAAGGCTGTATTTAACGCCTCGGGAGCTAAGCTAGAATGTGTTGTTTCAAATTGTACAACCTCAACTGAGGGTAGTAAAGGAAAGGAATCTTCTAGAGTGGTTTTCTGCTCAGCACATCCAAGGATAGAAAGCAGTACAATTGAGATCAGGGTTTTAAAATAATTCAAAATTTAAGGTTTTAAGTTCTTTTCTAAAATACGAAAAATCAAATTCTTTAGCTTTTAACTAAAAGAATCAATGACTAGGAATCAGTTTTCGCGTCCAACTGGAGGTATTCCCGACGCCTTAAAAAAATGGAACGCGCTTTGTAAACGGCTTCACTAAAGGAACTGTGATTGGCAATTCCCTTGCCAGCGATGTCAAAACCTGTACCGTGATCGGGGGAGGTACGCACATGACTTAATCCTGCTGTAAAATTGACCCCTTCACCAAAGGAAAGTGTCTTGAATGGAATCAACCCTTGGTCGTGATACATAGCTAGAACTGCGTCGTATTGGAGATAGGCCTGACTTCCAAAAAAGCCATCTGCAGGAAAAGGGCCAAAAACAAGTGTCCCCTGATCAAATTGTTCTTTTATCAATGGGCGCAGTAAGGTGTCGTCTTCGTCCCCAATCACACCGTTGTCTCCTGTATGGGGGTTGATTCCCAAAACAGCAATTTTGGGTCGTACGATTCCAAAATCGAATCTTAAACTGTTTGCTAACAGCTCGATTTTTTTTTGAATCCGCGCAGAGGTTAAAAAGGTTGTGATTTCTCCTAATGGGATATGGTCACTGACCAAAGCTACTTTCAAGGAGTCGGTAACCATAAACATCAAACTCTCTCCCTCCAGTTCCTGATTCAGATAATCTGTATGCCCTGGAAAACGAAAATCCTTCGATTGGATGCTTTTTTTATGAATAGGACCTGTTACGAGCACATCGATCATTCCTTCTTTCAACGCTTTTGTTGCTGCTTTTAACGAACTAACCGCATGGGCACCTGCATTGGGATGCTCTTTTCCATAAGAAATGGGAAAGGGAGAATCCCAGCTCTGCACCAAATTGAGTTGTCCCTTGTTTGGTTTTTTTAAATTTTTTAAAGAAAAAAGGGGGGTGGAAAGTCCTAAATTTTTTCGTTCGTCAAAAAAATTCTGGGGGTGGGCAAAAACAATAGGGGTGAAAAAGTCATAAATACGCTTGTCTTGAAAAGTCTTTAAAATAATTTCTATCCCTATTCCATTTGGGTCTCCTACAGAAATTCCAATTTTAATTTTTGTCGATTGACGCACTTGAGTGGCTTTTTAGCTTATTTTTGAAACAAATGTAATTAAATCTAGAGGCATGTTTACGGGAATTATTGAAGCTTTTGCGAAAGTTCATCGCTTAACTCAGGAAGGAGCTAATTTACACCTCCAATTTGAGTGTGAATTGGCAAATGAATTAAAGATCGACCAAAGTGTTGCACACAACGGGGTTTGTCTTACGGTTGTAGCTTGTGATGACCAGTACTATACAGTAACTGCCATTCAAGAAACGTTAGAAAAAACCAATTTAGGTCTTCTGCAAGTAGGGGATTGGGTCAATGTGGAGCGGGCCATGAAGCTAGGCGATCGATTGGACGGACATATTGTACAAGGTCATGTCGATCAGACTGCCGAGTGCATTGCTACTGAAACAGTAGAGGGAAGTTGGACCTACACCTTTCAATACACTTCCAAATCAGAACACATTACCATCGAAAAAGGATCTATAACAATTAACGGAGTGAGTCTTACGGTGGTGGATTCTAAAGAAAATCAATTTTCCGTTGCAATCATTCCTTATACTTATGAACACACCAACTTTAAACAACTGGAAGTAGGAAAAATGGTAAATCTAGAATTCGACATGATTGGCAAATACATTTCAAAACTCTATTTAAAAAAGTAATTTTTGTAACTTTAAGAAAACTATATACAAAATGAATTTTCTAGAACTGGCCACGCTGCTATTATCCCTAGCTTCTGTTTTTTCTATCATCAACTTGCGTTTATTAAAACTTCCACAAACCATTGGCTTGATGGTTTTAGCGATTATCCTATCGGCTGTAGTTTTAGTTATGGGGCTCATAAATCCAGATTTTCTGACCTTTGCAACCTCTCTGACACAGCAATTTGACTTTAGTGTCTTACTGATAGATGTAATGCTGCCGTTTCTGTTGTTTGCAGGAGCCATAAGTGTAGATGTGCATGAGCTCTTAAAAGATAAATGGACCATCATTCTGCTCGCCAGTTTTGGTGTTATTTTTTCCACTTTTGTAGTGGGTACAGCTCTATTTTGGTTAGTAGATAATCCTGTATTTGGGCTCTCTGGGCTTGGGCTCAGCTATTTGGATTGCTTGCTTTTTGGTGCGTTAATTGCACCTACCGATCCCATCGCTGTTTTGGCTATGGTCCAAAAAATGAACCTTTCTTCGATTACGAAAACACGAATAGCGGGAGAGTCGCTGTTTAATGACGGTATCGGAGTTGTGGTTTTCTTGACACTTTTAAACATGAAAGCAGAAGGCGTAGAAAATGTAACGTTACAAGATGTTGGGTCCCTTTTTGCTACAGAAGTAGTCGGCGGGATTGCCTTAGGCGCCTTGATGGGATTCTTAGGATTCAAACTGGTGAAGTATATCGAAAATAAATATGTGGAATTGGAGGTTTTAATCACGCTTTCATTGGTTCTTTTGGTTCCTGTGATTTCTCATATTTTTCATTTTTCGGCGGTATTGGCTGTCGTGGTAATGGGGCTGTTTTTAAACCAAAACATAGATGGAGATAAAAAAGAGGAGGGGCTCCAAAAAGTCATGGGAGATTATGTTTATAAATTTTGGCATCTGTTGGATGAAACACTAAATGCCATACTCTTTATTTTAATTGGTTTAGAAATTATTCCAGTACTACAAAATTTTGACTTTTCTTATCTTATCATAGTCCTCATTATGATTGTGGTAGTCGTGTTATCTAGAGCCGTTGGTGTTTTTGTTCCCATTAAAATACTTTCCATCAAAAAAACGTTCGAAAAAAATACAGCCCTAATTATAACTTGGGGCGGACTTCGAGGGGGTTTGAGTATTGCTTTAGCACTAAATCTACCCGAAAGTATTGGTACAGGAAAAGACCTGATCTTGATTCTTTCCTACGGTGTGGTTTTATTTACCATACTGGTTCAAGGATTGACCCTCAAAAAAATTATAAAATAATTTGAAAACCAAGCTAGGGTGGTTTATCTTTGATATTGAGTAGTTCAAGCTGTGACAACAGCAATGTCTAACAAAATATGAAAGGAGGTGTCTATGTCTTATGATAATCATTTAAGGAATTCGAGACAGCAGGTGCCGACTAACGGTCCGCTGTAGCTTTCCTTATCTATTTATAAAGCGGATCGATGGATCCGCTTTTTTTTCAAATGCAACACATTCCACAAGCCGATTTAAATGAGTTTCTGTCCGACGATCCCGCCCGTAAAGCAGCTTTTGTTCAGCAGATTGGAGAGGCGTTTCAAGAAATCGGTTTTTTAGCACTTAAAGGACACTTTTTGGATGCTGTCCTGCAGGAGGAACTCTACCGAGAAATTCGCAACTTTTTCGAACTCCCTCCAGAAATCAAATCGTCCTATGAAGTAAAAGACGGTGGTGGACAGAGAGGCTATACAGGCTTTGGAAAGGAACATGCCGCAGGAAGAACCGTAGGAGACCTGAAAGAATTTTGGCATTTTGGTCAGGACTTGGAAAACAAACCTTTTCTAAAAGACAACTATCCCGATAACTTAAACGTCAAAGAATTAGAAAATTTCAACTCCGTTGGGAATTTGGTTTTTCTTAAACTTGAAGAGACCGCAAAAGTGGTCCTTCAAGCCTTAGCCCTTTATCTCAAATTGGACGAACACTTCTTCGATGAATTTATTGAAGGGGGTAACTCGATTTTGCGCGCCATTCATTACCCCCCAATCACAGAAGCTCCGAAAGAGGCGGAACGTGCAGCTGCCCATGGAGACATCAACTTAATTACCCTTTTGATGGGTGCCCAAGGCGGAGGATTGCAAGTTCTGAATCGGCAGAATCAATGGATCGATGCGGTAGCAGAACCCGATGAATTGATGATTAATATTGGAGATATGCTTTCGCGACTAACAAACAATCTGCTTCCTTCTACCATTCACAGGGTGGTCAACCCACCCCAGGAGCAATGGGCAAACTCTCGCTACTCCTTACCTTTCTTTATGCATCCGATTCCTCAGATGCCTCTAAACTGTTTGGCTGAAACTGTGGATGAAATGCATCCTAAACAATACGATGACCTTCTCGCTGGAGCTTTTTTGCACCAACGTTTGGTCGATTTAGGTCTTTTTAAAAAGTAACACTTATCCTTTCTTTAATTCCTCCAATACAGCGCGTCCCAATGCCGCTAAAAAAGGAATTCCTTGAGTTTCGAATTCATACTGATCATCGTTAAAAATACCATTCTCATTGACCAATACTGTTGCCGTTAAAAAAAACTCAAGGCCGCTTGCTGCCTCTTTGATGTAGGCCACATCGGTCAAGGTCCCATAGGCATAGCCTACTTTGTTGAAAATTCGAATTTCTGGAGTCATCGTCCCCTTTTGATCTCCATAAATCAAGAACTTTCCATAACTGTCCCAATGCGCTCCATCGTTATAATTTGGTGAAGTGCTTTCTAAAGTAGTACGACTCATCCAATCCTTAAGAAACGAATAGTCTTCCTCTGAAATCTTAAATTGTTCTTCTTTTGAAAAGTGTTCTGGGAAAATAATCCGCTGAAGGATCCCTTGAAGGTCTCTTATAGAAATTCTGTTCTTTTCACTAAAATCCATAGGTTCCTTTGCCAAAGCCCCAGCACTGAGATAGCCTACTCCTTTTTGAATTCCTTTGAGGCTGTGGGGTTCTAGTTTCAACTTCGCTCTAAAGGAAGGCTGATGATACAGCGTATCTTGCTCGGCATTCAGAAAGGTGTAGTGCCAAGTAGTTTCATTGTCTGCTCCAAAGAGAAACTTGTGATGGAGCTGGGTATTTGACAAACCTCTTTTTTTCAATTCTTCATTGATATAATCCCTCCCTAAAAAATCAAAAAGATAATTGTAAGCGTCGTTGTCGCTTACCAAGAAGATTTTTTTAATCAAATGGTGGAGTGTTACCTTTCCTTCGTGGTGGGTGGAATCCTTCTCTATAATCGTTTCTCCATTTTTGTTTTTAATAAGAAACGGAGTCTCTCCGTTAATTTGGACTCCCTCCGCTTGGAGGGTTTTCAATTTTTGAAAAGCCAAGACGGCTACGGGCAATTTTGCAGTACTGGCAGGATAGAAATACTGGTTCTCATCGACTTGAAAAGCGCTTTCTTGAAATTTAATTGCACCCGAGTGGGTTCGTTCAACTTGAGTCAGTAAGATTTGAATTTCATGCTTTTGCTTATTCTCTAAAATTTCTTGGATTTCGGGAATGGGAGTCTCTAAGGCACGTTCCAAAACAGTGGATGGGTTTTGGCATTGAATGAGAATTTTTCCCAACAGTAGAAAGAACAAATACTTAAACCAATAAATTCTTAACATAAAAGTTTACTTTTCTTAAAACGTACTTCGCCAAAGTTACGTAGTATTGCCCTAAAATATTTAGGGAAAACGTGGATACCCTTTTTTTTAAATTCCTTCAAAAGCTGCAATATCTTGGGCAGCAGTCAAATCTAGAATATGTTCTGCCCTTCCAAAACACAGGATTTGTTTCGGTTCCTTTTCATTGAGTAATTTGATGGCGTTTGGCAATTCTTTCTCTTGACGTTCAGGATGGATAGGACAATTTTTTAGATAGGGATAGAGTTGGGCTCCCTGAAAACTAAAAATATTCATACTCACCCTTATTTCTCCGATATCATCGCGATATTTTTCGGCAGTCTCTTGGTCTGGTTTTTCGATAATTCCTTTTAAAAATCCTTCTGTATCGATATCCATTACAGCAAATTTGGCGATGCGTTCATCACTGAATTTCAGTCCAGAGCGGGCGTAACTAATTAACGCATTGGGGGCTTTCCTGTCTTGGAGTAATTGCTTCAATGCGGCTGAGGAATATAAATTGTCCCCGTTGCAAATTGTAAAGGTTTCGTGGAGCAAAGCAGGATATTGTTCCAACGCTTGTTCCACAGCGTCTGCTGTCCCAAGGGGTTTTTCCCTTCCTTCGCTGAGGTGTTGTAGGGCGAAATGTACTTTTGCGCCAGCAAAAGAATTATTGGACCTTGCATTTCCAACCCATTGCTGAAAGGCTTCATTTTCTGGACTGGTTATTAAATATACATCGGTATAGCCTGCGGCAACAGCATTGGAAATCAAATGAAATAAAAGAGGTTTTTGGGTTTTTCCTAAGGGAATCAGGCTTTTGTGTACGCGCTGTGCCAATTCTTTTTGATCGCTAGACAGCGAACTGTTTTCTAGGGATTTTTTCATCCGAGAGGAAGCCCCTCCGGCCATAATCAACAGACTATTCATTCGTTGGATATTAAAGAAATTTCATAGGCATTTTTTGCTCCAGCTTTCAGAAAGGCTTGGATCACTTTTTCTTTGGTAGCTTGAGTAACCATAGCAACCATACAACCTCCGCCTCCGGAGCCAATAATTTTAGCACCTAAGGCACCTGCCTTTAGTGCAGCTTTCATTTGCTTTTGCATAATCTGGGGGGTATTCTGGATCCGTTCCTGAAGAATTACTTGGTGGCTATTCATCCACTTTCCCAAAGTGACATGGTCTATGGAGGAACTGGCTAACATTTCCTTTGCCTTAAGGGTCAACACATAATTGTAAACCGCTGCATACCAATGATCTCGATAGGGTTCTGGGACAGAAGCGAAATAGCGCTGGTAGGTTTCTTCACCGGCCTCTTGGATTGTAAAATCGGGAACTTGTTTTTGAACCGCAGCTATCGCTTCCCTTCCATAGGTTCTGGCATTTTGTAATACACTCAAAGTCTGTTTTGCGATCCCAGACTCCGCGATAACCAGACTTCCAAAATCTGCATTCAAACGTTGAATTTCAGTACTTAATGTATCGATATACAAAAGTCCTCCCTGTGCAATGGTATATTGGTCCATCAGCCCGCCCGGCTGATTAAAATAGGTAACCTCTGCTTCATATGCCCAGTGGCCAATTTGTGCATCGGATATATCCTGTCCTCGCTTTGTAGTTGCCAAAAGGAAACGAATCCAAGCTACCACTAAAGCAGAGGAACTCGAAACCCCTGCATTGACTGGAATATCCCCCCAAATTTTAATGTCGTATCCCTGAGTAAAATAAAAACCTTTTTTTCCAAGTATTGCTAAAGCAGACCGGAAGTAGTCTTCGCTTTGTAGGTCAATTAATTTTTCATTTAGATCTATTGATATCGTGTCTTGAATATCAATTAGTTCTAAAAACAAAGTGCTTGTTGAATTGGGAGTTCCTTCAATAAAAATATATCGGTTTATTGTTCCTGCAATAACGGGTAAATCCAAATAATCCTGGTGGTCTCCAAAAAAACAAATTCGAGCTGGAGCTTTTACTTGAATCACTTTTTTCTTAAAATAAAATTAGGAAACAATAGTAAGAGGCTGAGTCTGTTGCCAGGAACCACGAGTAAAATCTGGAAATTTTTGAGGCATCCCTCCTTGGGCAACAGAGCTTTCGCTTAGAGGAGAAACTGCACTCCATAGGCATCCTTCATAAACATTTTGATCTAAAGGTAATCCCTTTCTCAAACATTCTACGATACGATATAGCATCATAAAATCCATCCCGCCATGCCCTCCCATTTTTTTGGACAGTGCTCCTAGACGTTTATACATAGGGTGCTCATACTTTTCGTAAAGAGTTTCCAATTGCTCCCCTTCTGCCCATCGGTGGTGACTGTCGGTGGCGCCAGGGACCCCTCCTTCAAAAGCTACTCGAGTTGGAAAGCCTGCAAGGATTCCTTTGGTTCCTTGGATTAGATTGTGCCGCGTATAGGGTCTGGGGCTCGTCTCATCCCACTGAATCATAATAGTTCTTCCCAAATGGGTTTTGATGATCGATGTATTTAGGTCGCCTCCTTTAAAATCTAAAGCATTCCATTTGTGGTCTTTAGGGTAGTTTTTTTCAGCATACAATGCCCTTCCTTTTGCAGGAGAAGAAAAAGATACCAAAGTTGAAAACTGATCTTCACCACGCCCTAAATTCATATATTGAGCTACTGGACCTAGTCCATGTGTTGGATACAAGTTTCCATTTCGGTTTGCGTAATGTTGGGTTCTCCAAGAACCCGTTCCACGCTC
>DQCR01000030.1 GCA_003533785.1 Flavobacteriaceae bacterium | reverse complement strand
ATCTTTTTTATGATGAAATTAGTAAACCTATAAGGTGTGAAAAAAAAAATTAAATTTCAATAGAATTTGAATTTTTTAATAAAAAAAAACCACAGATATTTGTTTTAATCAAAAACAAATCCAATAACAATAACCAAACCAATTAATGGGGAGTACTGCTGAACAGGTCTGGAATAATTGTCTCACTTACATAAAGGACAACATACAGCCACAAGCTTATAAAACTTGGTTCAATCCCATTGTACCTGTAAAAATCGAGGATAATATCCTTAGTATACAGGTACCTAGTAAATTCTTTTATGAATGGTTGGAAGAACACTATGTCAAATTATTGAAATCTGCATTGACAAAAGAATTGGGTAAGGAAGCCAGCTTGGTGTATGTGATTCGAATGGAAAACACCTATGGGAACAAGCAGCCGCATACCGAAAGTATTCCCTCCAATCCTAAAACAGGGACTGCCTCGCAATCCGTGGACGCTCCTCTAAGCACCTATAACAGCGAACTTAAAAATCCATTTGTGATTCCAGGGATACGAAATCTTCAGATTGAATCCCAGCTCAACCCCAATTACAGTTTCGATAATTTTCTGGAGGGCGATTCAAATCGACTGGCACGATCAGCAGGTATGGCTGTGGCCATCAAACCTGGTGGTACTTCCTTCAATCCCTTGCTTATTTTTGGAGGTGTGGGTCTTGGAAAAACACATTTGGCTCACGCTATTGGGGTGGATATTAAAGAAAAATATCCAGATAAAACAGTCTTGTATATATCCGCAGAAAAATTTACCCAACAGTATATTGAATCAGTTAAGAAAAATACTCGGAATGACTTTATCCATTTCTATCAACTCATTGATGTCCTTATTATTGATGACGTTCAGTTTTTGAGTGGAAAGTCTGGAACACAAGATGTTTTTTTCCACATCTTCAATCACCTCCATCAAAATGGGAAGCAAGTCATTATTACTTCTGATAAAGCACCCATTGATATGCAGGATATAGAACAACGATTGCTTTCTCGATTTAAGTGGGGACTATCGGCAGAATTGCAATTACCCAACTATGAGACGCGGGTTTCTATACTGAAGAACAAACTCTATCGCGATGGAGTTCTGATTTCAGATGAGATTGTGGATTTTGTTGCCAAAAATATCAAGTCTAATATTAGAGAATTAGAAGGAGCCATCATCTCTCTTATGGCGCAATCATCTTTTAATAAAATGGAAATCAATCTTGAATTGGCCAAAGAGATTGTCAACAAGTTTGTCAAAAATACCAAGCGAGAGGTCTCCATTGATTACATTCAAAAAGTAGTTTCTGAATATTTTCAGATGGATGTCGAAACCCTGCAATCCAAAACCCGAAAACGACATATTGTTCAAGCACGTCAATTGGCAATGTACTTTGCCAAAAAATTCACTAAGGCTTCATTGGCCAGCATCGGAACACAAATCGGAAAAAGAGACCACGCTACCGTCCTTCACGCATGTAAGACGGTAGACAATCTGAGCTTCACTGATAAGCAATTTCGTAAATACGTAGAGGATCTCAATCAGAAATTAACGTTGTAGAAGACCTTGGAAACCGTTAATATTTTAATGGTTTGTCTAGGCAATATCTGTCGTTCACCCTTGGCAGCAGGTTTACTTTCGCAAAAACTTTCTTCTTCTTTTATGGTTGATTCAGCTGGAACAGCCGCCTATCATACAGGAAATCCTCCGGACCCCAGAAGCATTGCAGTGGCCAAAAAACACGGCATTGCAATCCATCAACAGCGAGCTCGTCCTTTTGAACAAAAGGACTTCCGACGCTTCAATTGGATTTATGTGATGGATCATTCCAATTACAATAACCTCAAGGCACTCCATCCAAGCGAAAGTGAATGGGAAAAAGTTGCCTTATTAATGATAAATAAGGAAGTACCCGATCCTTATTATGGAGGAATTGACGGTTTTGAAAAAGTATTTCAAATGATTGATCAAGCGACAGAGCGAATTGCTAACGAACTTATTTCCAATGTCGGACCGCGGTAAACTTTTTTTAATTCCTTGCCCTTTGGGGGAGGGTGCTTCTCTGGACAGTTTGTCTCCTTGGATTGAAAAAATAATAACCGAGCAGCACCACTTTATTGTTGAGAATGAAAAGGAAGCCCGTCATTTTATAAAAAGTATTTGTCCCGCAAAAAAGCAAAGTGAATTGCGGTTATATCCGCTGAATAAATATACTACTGCCTTGGAATATCATTCCTATTTGAACCCCTGCGAACAGGGATTTTCCATAGGTTTGATCAGTGATGCTGGATGTCCAGGAGTCGCCGATCCTGGAGCAGTAATTGTGGCACTAGCCCATGAAAAAAATATTGAAGTAATCCCCTTGGTTGGCCCCTCCTCCATTGTTCTTGCTCTCATGGCATCGGGACTAAATGGGCAACAGTTTACGTTTCATGGTTACCTCCCCATCAACCAAAAAGAACGCAGCCTAGCAATCAAAAAACTGGAACGCAACGCCTATCAATTTCAACAAACTCAACTATTTATTGAAACTCCCTATCGAAATATCTCATTGCTAGAAGCACTGATTCAACACCTTCAGTCGGGTACCCTACTTTGTCTTGCTTGTGATTTGACTCTCCCCACGCAATGGATCAAAACCCTTCCAATCTCGCAATGGAAAAAAATAAAATTGGATCAATTCCACAAACGCCCAGCTGTATTCCTCGTATATTCCATGTCGACGAACTAACGGTATAATTTATTCTGATTTAACCACCGTGTGTATTTTCGTTTGTTGCGGTTGTGCTGAGCCAAGCTGCTTGCAAATCTATGATATCCAGGCTTCTCCGGGTTGGCCACAAAATATAAATAGCTGTGTTTTTCTGGTCGTAATACTGCCTCAATGGCAGAAATATCGGGCATAGCAATGGGACCTAGTGGAAGTTTTTTCACGCGATAGGTATTGTAAGGAGAACGAATTCGTAAATCTTTATAAAGAACCCGTTTGATGATAGTATCAAAGTTTTGGAATTTTTGTTTTAAAGCATAAATAACGGTTGGATCTGCTTGCAAACGCATTCGCTGCTTCAAACGATTTAGGTACACTCCTGCGATAAGGGGTCTTTCCACAGCTTTGATGGTTTCCTTATGAACAATACTGGCCAAAGTAATCACTTCTACTGGTGACAAACCTTGCTGCTTGGCCAAGGCTTTGCGCTCTGCTGACCAAAATTTTTCGAACTCTTGATGCATACGCTCACAAAATGCCTCGGGGCTTATATTCCAAAAAACCTGATAGGTGTTGGGGAGATACATCGCCAATGCAGTATCCAGACTGAAGCCTTTTTGATCTAAAAAAGAGGCGCTTTTCATCGCTTTTAAAAAGGATAGACTGTCGGATTCTAATACCTCAGCCAAACGACCAGCGAGATTTTCTATGCGTTCTTGATTGTTGAAAGTGACTTGAACAGGCTCACTCTGAAGGCGGAGTTTATTGATGATTTCGTTGTTGGAAAGTCCTTGAACAAGGGTATACTTTCCGCTTCGAATACGAATATCATAGCCCTTTAGTTCTGCAGCCCATCCAAACAAACGTGCAGAACGCAGATGGGGACTCAATGTATTTTTTAGTACCTCAAAATCCCAATCACTTTCAATATAAATCTCATATTTCGCTTCTTGAAATGAGGTATTATCCCAATAAAATGTTGCATAAAAAATACTGAAGCTTGTCAAAATGACAACCCCCAAAAGGATTCCAGTTTTTTTTCTAATCTGCACTATTCTTAAAGTTCTATTTTTTGATACATTCTTACAGAGTGAAATTCTTTTTCATAAAAATTCCAGTCCTTTTTGAGTCCCGTCTGTTCAAAACCAGCTTTTTCAAAGAGTCGAATACTTACTTTATTGTTCTCGTCAATGTCACAATAAAGCTGGTGAAGACTTAGATAACTATGACAATAATCCAACAATAAGGACAACCCAACGGCCCCGAGCCCTTGATTTTGATACTCAGGATGGATTGCAATCCCTACTCCTGCCCTTTGGTGATGAAGGTCAACTTCAAACAAATCAACAAACCCCTTGGCTTGATCACTATCATCTACCAGGGCCAACCGCAATTGCTGTGCCTCTTGAATGGGCAAATGGGATTGGAGAATGTATTCAGTCAAAAAAGCTTTGGTATATGGAGTGGATCGATTTGAATACTTCCACAAATGAGTGTCGTTCTCGATAGCAAAAAGACTGTCGAGGTCTTCTAATTCCAATCCCCGCAACCGATACTTAGTATTCATAGACTCCTTCAAAGATAAAAATTGCGGATCCCGCTAAGTGAATATTCGTAAACCCTTCCCCAGCTGGAGTAAAATCCACTTGTAAGTTTCCGCCCAAAGCTTCCAACGTAATGGAGTGTGCGGTAGACCGTTGGGTGGCATATAACGCTAAAGCAGCTGCAACAGCCCCTGTACCACAAGCCAGAGTCTCCCCTTCTACCCCTCTTTCATAGGTGCGAATTGCGAATCGGTCGGCAGCTATTGGAGCCACAAAATTGACATTGGTCCCCGGCGCACCATAGGGTGCTCCATAGCGAATAGAACTACCCTCCGATCTTACATCAATATTTTTGATAGTATCTACAAAAACTACATGATGGGGTGAGCCTGTGTCCAAGAAACAAAATGATTTTTCTATTTGAATCGATAAGACGTCCTGCATTGCGAGGGATATGATATCGTCCTTTTTAATTTCAGCACAATAATCTTGTTGATTGGCATAGAAGCATGCCTTGTTTTGAATCATTCCCAATTGCTTAGCAAAAGCAACGATACACCTTCCACCATTACCACACAGGCTGCTAGGATGTCCATCACAATTATAATAGACCATTTCGAAATCGGCACTTTCGTGCGCTTGAAGAAGTATCAACCCATCGGCCCCAATTCCAAAATTTCGATCGCAAAGTCTTTGGATCAGCTGCTGTTGATTGCCTTCTGGAAATGCTAGGGAACGATTGTCAATTAGGACAAAATCATTTCCCGCTCCTTGATATTTTTTAAATTTAATCTTCACAATGCTCAAAAATAAGACAATTTTTTCCGCCCCAAGGCTGTTAAAAAGTCGTTAAACCAAAAACTCTAATTCCAAGTTCTTTCTAATTTAGTAATGAATTAAATGAAAAAGACGATGAAAAAAATTATTCCCCTAGTGGTAGTGGCCCTTTTCAGTTCACTCTGTAGTTATTTTGTGTTTCAAACGCTGCAGCCTACCCCTTTATTTTCTGAATCGAAAAAAGAGCGAGAGCTCTTTAGCTATCCTGTCCGTGTCCAACCGACAAATTTTAGCTCGAGCCCATTACCAATGGATATAGATTTTACCCAAACAGTTGATAAAGTAATCAATGGTGTGGTTCATATAAAAAATATTGGTGTTTACAATCGGCAACAATCTTGGTGGATGCGAAACCTCTATGGTGAAGACATGCCTGAAAAAATTGGTACGGGTTCTGGAGTTGTAGTTTCACCCGATGGCTTGATTATCACCAACAATCATGTTATTGATGAGGCATCTACTATTGAAGTGACTACCAATGATAATAAAACCTATGAAGCCGAACTCATTGGAACAGATGCTTACACAGATATAGCAGTACTCAAAATTAAAGGCAATCAACAATTGGATTTCATCACTTTTGGCGATTCGGATGCCTCTCGTGTGGGAGAATGGGTGTTGGCAGTTGGCAATCCCTTCAATCTCAACTCTACGGTGACTGCGGGTATCATCAGTGCTAAGTCCCGAGACCTGAATCAGAGGGATCAAAAAAACCAATCCTTTATCCAAACCGATGCCGCAGTGAATGTAGGTAATAGTGGTGGGGCTTTAGTGAATACTCAGGGTGAATTGGTAGGAATCAATACAGCGATAACATCCGTAGGTGGAGGGTTTGTTGGCTATTCGTTTGCTGTACCCAGTAATATAGCTAGAAAAGTATTTGAAGACATCTTAGAATTTGGAAATGTCCAAAAAGGCCTCTTAGGTGTGAGTGGTAGGGCCCTAGACTCCAAAACTGCCGCCACTCTTGATGTTGAAGAAACAGAAGGTTTTTACATCAATGAGTTGGAGGAAGGACTTGGTGCCCAAGCAGCAGGGCTCCTCCCAAACGACATTATCAAGAGCGTAGATGGAACGAAAATCAACCGCTTCTCCGACCTAACTGGCTATTTATCAAGTAAACGCCCAGGAGATCGTGTAGAGGTCGTTTTTATTCGTGCAGGAATTCGGAAAAAAGTGCTGGTAGAATTGAAAAAACGCAATCGCTCCTTTTTCTATGGCTTGGAACTAAAAAATCTAGAACCCGAGGAAAAACGCGAAAGAGATTTAGACAGCGGTATAAAAGTGACCGACAGTGCCAATCGATACCTCTCTATGTATGGAATTGGTGAAGGAGCTGTAATTTTAGAAATCAATGGGGAGACGATACAAGATATCAGTAATTTGGATCGTTTTGACGAACAAAGTATTGAAACCATCCTTTTCCTTACTGCTGAAAACGAGCGAGTCATTTTTAGGGATTAAGGTTCTCCCAATCAGTTATAGTGTATAGCGTGGAGATTCGGGTGTTGACGCATTTCCCTTACCTTTGTACAATGCGAATCGATATTATCACCTTGCTACCCGAATTGTTGGAAAGCCCTTTTTCGGCCTCCATTGTTCAGCGCGCCCAAGAACGTCAAAAAGTGCATATTCACTTGCACGATCTGAGAGAATATGGAGAGAATAAATACCGACAGGTAGACGACTACCCCTATGGAGGGGGGCCGGGAATGGTACTGATGGTGGGACCCATTGATCGTTGCATTCAAGACCTTAAAGCCGAACGCACCTACGATGAAGTGATATACATGACTCCAGATGGAGCCAGATTGGATCAAAAAATGGCCAACGATTGTTCGCTACTCAATAATCTTATCATCCTCTGTGGGCACTATAAAGGGGTTGACCATCGGGTTAGAGATCATTTGATTACTAAAGAAATTTCCATTGGTGATTTTGTTCTCTCAGGAGGCGAGTTGGCTGCTGCCGTTTTTTGTGACAGTATCATTCGTTTAATTCCAGGTGTGCTGGGAGACGAATCCTCTGCCCTATCCGATACCTTTCAAGACAATTTGCTAGCCCCTCCTATTTACACCCGCCCGGCCGAATACAAAGGATGGAAGGTTCCTGACATCCTCGCTTCTGGTAATACCCCCGCCATTGAGGACTGGCGAATGGAAAAAGCCATGGAGCGAACCCAAAAATTGCGACCCGATTTATTGGAATAAACAGCAAGGAAAGAAATTTTCTTGTAGGATTCAATTTATTGGCTAATTTTGCACTCGCATTGGAACCACTGACGAAGCCCGTGAATGTTCCTTTGCTAAAACAAAGAAAAAGCTAGCATGGAACAATTAATTAGCTACGTACAAGATCAATTCATAGAGAAAAAAGATTTTCCCGAATTCTCTAGCGGGGATACCCTCACTGTGTATTATGAAATCCGTGAAGGAGAAAAAGTACGAACTCAGTTTTTTAAAGGGGTTGTGATCCAAGTCAAAGGAAGTGGTTTGTCCAAAACTTTTACTATACGTAAACTATCTGGTACGGTTGGGGTAGAAAGAATCTTCCCAATCAACATGCCCGCCATTCAAAAAATTGAAGTAAATAGTAAAGGAAAGGTACGTCGTTCCCGAATTTATTACTTCAAACAACTTCGAGGTAAGAAAGCGCGAATCAAAGAAGCGCAACACTAAAAACACTAAAGATTGCTTCGGCAATCTTTTTTTTGACCCAATTCCAACTAGAATTTAAACTGATTAGGTTGTATATTTGCAAGCGAAACCAATTTACATTCACATGTCAAAAATAAAAGTCGCTAATCCTGTTGTTGAGATTGATGGGGACGAAATGACACGCATTATTTGGAAATTTATCAAAGAGCAGCTTATCCTCCCCTATCTGGATGTAGAACTCCTCTATTACGACTTAGGAATTGAAAGTCGTGACGCCACCGACGATCAAATCACAGTAGATGCTGCTGAAGCTATAAAAAAATACAAGGTGGGGATCAAGTGTGCTACCATTACACCCGATGAAGGGCGCATGGAAGAATTTAAACTCAAACGAATGTACCGCTCTCCCAATGGCACGATTCGAAATATCGTGGGAGGCACCGTTTTTCGAGAACCTATCATTATGAGTAACGTGCCTCGATATGTTCAAGGTTGGACCAAACCAATCTGTATCGGTCGTCACGCCTTCGGTGATCAGTACAAGGCAACAGATATTGTTACCAAAGGCAAAGGAAAACTCACCATGACCTTCACTCCTGAAGATGGAAGTGAACCCCAATCCTGGGAGGTCTATAATTTCCAAGAAGACGGGGTTGCTATGAGCATGTACAATATTGATTCTTCTATTTATGGTTTTGCCCGTTCCTGTATGAACCGCGCCTTAGATAAGGGTTGGCCGTTGTATTTATCAACCAAAAACACCATCATGAAAGCCTATGACGGGCGCTTTAAAGATATTTTTCAAGAAGTATTCGAAGCCGAATTCAAAACACGTTTTGAAACGGCTGGTATCACCTATGAACATCGCTTGATAGATGATATGGTTGCTGCGGCCATGAAGTGGAATGGAGGCTTTGTATGGGCTTGTAAAAACTACGACGGAGATGTTCAATCCGATACTGTAGCGCAAGGATTCGGGTCCCTAGGATTGATGACATCAACCCTGGTTACGCCCGATGGAGAAACCATGGAAGCTGAAGCCGCACACGGTACTGTTACCCGGCACTATCGCCAACACCAGCAAGGAAAAGCCACCTCTACCAATCCTATTGCTTCAATTTTTGCATGGACCCGCGGATTGGCTCACCGAGGTAAGTTGGATGACAATCAAGCTTTAATTGATTTTTGTAGCACCCTTGAAAAGGTGTGTATTGAAACCATTGAAAGTGGTAAGATGACCAAAGATTTAGCCTTGCTCATACATGAAAAAAACATGAATGCGTCTCACTACCTCACGACCCAACAATTCTTGGATGCACTGAAAGAAAATCTGGAGACAAAACTCAACTAAATCCAAAACGCTACTTCGGTAGCGTTTTTTTTTCGATTATTTTTATGCCATGGCTTTTGAAAAAATTACCGAACAAGACTCCAATCACAACGACTTAGAAAAAAAATCAATTACTGAATTGGTTCGAGGAATGCAACATGAAGATGAAATTGCTGTTGCTGCAGTAGCTGAAGTAAGTTCTGAAATTGAATCCCTTATCGATCAAGTCGTAACTGCATTCCAAAAAGGAGGTCGTCTCTTCTATGTGGGTGCTGGAACGAGTGGTAGATTAGGCGTTTTGGACGCCTCTGAGTGTCCACCTACCTTTGGCACCCCTCCCAGTCAGGTAGTGGGATTGATCGCTGGGGGTTCCAAAGCCCTGACCAACTCTGTAGAAGAAGCTGAGGACAGCACCACTCAGGGTTGGGAGGATTTAATGAAACATCAGGTCAACAGCAAAGATGTGGTTGTTGGTATTGCTGCCTCGGGAACAACTCCCTATGTAGTACATGCCTTAAAAAATTGTCAGGAAAACAATATACTTACAGGAGCCATCTGCTGCAATCACGATGCACCACTCTCGCATTATGCCGACTATCCCATAGAAGTGATTGTAGGTCCCGAATTTCTAACTGGGAGTTCCCGTTTGAAAGCTGGTACAGCACAAAAGCTGATTCTAAACCGAATTACCACTTGCAGTATGATTTCTATTGGTCGCGTTCGAGGAAATAAAATGGTGGATATGCAACTCAACAATCAAAAACTACATCAGCGGGCCTGCCGAATGGTAGTCGACCAAACAGGACTCTCTTGGAAAGAAGCTGAAAAGTTATTGACGCAGTACCGTTCGGTTCGTCAGGCCGTTGCCGCCCACCAAGCCACCTTGAGCTAGTCTTGTATAAAAAGCTTATATTTCATTAGCTTCAAAGCCCTTTTGAAATGAATAATAAACGCACCAAAACATACTCATTCCTTGGAGGGTTTTGTCTATTATTGGGCGTTAGCTCCTGCACCCCTTCAAAGGAAATACAACTATTCGATGGGGAGAGTTTTTCGGGTTGGGAAGGTGCCAATTCTTTTTTTAGTATCCAAGAAGGAGCTATTGTTGCTGGTAATCTAAAAAAAGCCAACCTAGCGAGTCATTATTTATGCACACTAAAAAAGTTTGAAAATTTTGAGCTTAATTTAAAAGTAAAACTCAAATCAACAATAGAACTTGTCAGTGGAGGGGTTAGCTTTAGAGCAGCACGCGTTCCTAATTCCACAGAAGTAAGCGGCTATCAAGCAGACATAGGTTATCTTCCCGCACGTTTCATCCCTGTTTTTTCCAATAAAAAACTCAAAGACACCACTGGAATATATCCTTTGTGGGGGGCATTGGTAGATGAAAATCGGACAAATCTATCGCGCTATCCCAACCCAGAAATATTCCCTGTAGTATTACTTCAGCTTGTGGACAAAAAATGGGCAAAAAATGTTGTTAAACCAAACGATTGGAATGAACTTAATATTCGTGCTTTTAATGAACAAATTCAGATTAAACTCAATGGGCAAATTGCCTCGTCATTTTCAGAAACACTCAAAGTTCCAACAACAGGATGTATCTGCCTACAGGATCAGATAGGTGCTTCGCACGAAGTATGGTACAAGGACATTACCATTGAACCACTGTAGGATGGACATCTAAGAATCAATTGGCAACCACCACTAAATATGGATACACAATTATTGCGCAAAGGACTAAAAAGAATGGCTTGGTTTATTGTCTTGGCATTTACTGGTCCTGTATTTCTCTATCAAGCATTTCAGAATCAAGGGCATCCTTTTTATTTTCCCGTATTAATTTTGGGCTTACTTCTCTGCGGCTTGTCCCTTGGTTTCGGGTTTTCAGGGATCCGAACTCTTACAGCAGCTTTGTTGGGTCCGCGTCCTAAAAAAGGAAGTCGCAGTTGATGTTTGACAAGCCAATAGGAAGCCTTATCTTTGCCCCGTTGTTAAATAAACTATGATCGCAATCCGTTTCCCCGACCAAAGTGTTCGCGAATATGCCTCGGGAATTACCGTCCTGGAAGTGGCTCAAAGCATTAGCGAGGGACTGGCTCGAAACGTTCTATCTGCCCAATTCAACCAGCAAACCGTGGAAGCAGCCACAGCACTTACGCAAGACGGAGATTTAAAATTATTCACTTGGAAAGATCAAGAAGGACAATCTGCTTTTTGGCATTCTTCAGCTCACATTCTTGCTCAGTCAATATTGGCTTGCTATCCATCGGCAAAATTGACTATTGGACCTGCGATAGAAAATGGCTTTTATTACGATGTAGACTTTGGTGATACCTCGATAAGCGAAAAGGACTTAGTGGCTTTGGAAAAACAGTTTTTGACCTTTGCCCGAGAAAAATATCCCTTCCAAATGCGAGCTGTTTCCAAGAAAGAAGCTTTGGAATACTACCAAAAAGAAAATAATTCTTACAAAATTGAATTAATTGAGGGGCTAGAAGACGGAACCATTACTTTTTGCGATCATGCCGATTTTACGGATTTGTGCCGAGGTGGTCACCTCCCCCACACAGGTTTTGTAAAGGCAGTTAAACTTCTCAATATAGCAGGGGCCTATTGGCGAGGAGATGAAAACAATACTCAACTCACTCGGATTTATGGAATTTCATTTCCCAAACAAAAAGAATTAACCGAATACCTACAACGAGTTGAGGAAGCAAAAAAGAGAGATCACCGCAAATTGGGGAAAGAACTGGAGCTTTTCACCTTCTCGCAAAAGGTGGGTCAGGGATTGCCCCTCTGGCTTCCAAAAGGAACGGCCCTCCGTGAGCGGTTGGAAAATTTTTTAAAAGAAGCACAACGCAAAGCCGGTTATGAGCAAGTAATATCTCCTCACATTGGAAATAAAGAATTATATATCACTTCTGGGCATTACGAAAAATACGGGGCCGATAGTTTTCAACCCATTGAAACACCCGTTGACGGAGAAACCTTTCTGCTGAAACCCATGAATTGCCCTCACCATTGTGAAATATACAAATCCCGCCCTTGGAGTTATAAGGAATTACCTAAGCGGTATGCGGAATTTGGTACAGTCTATCGTTATGAACAAAGTGGTGAATTGCATGGACTCACCCGGGTTCGCGGATTTACACAAGACGATGCCCATATTTTCTGCATGCCCGATCAGCTGGATCAAGAGTTCAAAAATGTTATCGATTTGGTACTCTATGTATTCGGTTCCTTAGGGTTCGAAGACTTTGTTGCACAAGTATCCCTACGCGATCCCAACAAACCAGAAAAATATATTGGATCTAAAAAAAATTGGGACTTGGCAGAAGCTGCTATAATCAATGCAACTAAAGAAAAAGGGCTCAACTATATCATTGAAGAAGGGGAAGCTGCTTTCTACGGTCCCAAACTAGACTTTATGGTTCGGGATGCTTTGGGTCGCAAGTGGCAATTGGGAACCATTCAAGTAGATTATAACCTTCCAGAACGATTCGAACTCACCTACAAAGGCAGTGATAACGAACTCCATCGCCCTGTAATGATTCACCGAGCTCCTTTTGGAAGTTTGGAACGCTTTGTCGCCATTTTACTGGAACACACAGGGGGAGACTTCCCTCTCTGGCTGTCTCCACAACAAGTGAGTATTCTATGTGTCAGTGAGAAACACGAAAAATACGCACAGAAAGTTTTAAATATCCTAGAAAATAACGAAATTCGCGCCCTCTTGGACAATCGAAATGAGACTATTGGAAAAAAGATTCGCGAAGCCGAACTCAATAAAATTCCATTTATGCTCATTGTCGGTGAAAAAGAGGCTGAAACCGGAAAGGTGTCGTTGCGAAAACACAAGGAAGGCGATATTGGAATTCTTTCTATGCAAAGCATGATTGATCGTATCCAACGAGAAATATCGGAAAGTATTTCTACATTTGAAGTGTAATTTAAAATAAGGAGTCATAGCAATACGAAGAAGACGAACCAACCGACCCGGACGTGTGATCAAACAAGATCCACACCGTATCAATGAAAAAATCACTGCACACGAAATTCGTTTGGTAGGGGACAATGTTGAGGTTGGGGTGTATAATCTCAATAAAGCTTTATCCCTTGCGCGAGAAATGGAATTGGATTTAGTAGAAATTTCTCCGAAAGCTAGCCCCCCAGTGTGTAAAATTTTAGAGTATAAGAAGTTTTTGTATGAACAGAAAAAAAGAGAAAAAGCCCTAAAATCCAAGGCAACGAAAGTCATAATTAAAGAAATTCGTTTTGGTCCCCAAACCGATGAGCACGATTATGAGTTTAAAAAGAAACACGCCATTAAGTTCCTTACAGAAGGAGCTAAATTGAAAGCTTTTGTTTTTTTCAAAGGACGTTCGATCGTCTTTAAAGAACAAGGACAGATACTGTTGCTACGATTGGCACAGGATCTTGAAGAATATGGAAAGGTAGAACAACTACCCAAGCTAGAAGGAAAGCGAATGATTATGTTCATTACGCCCAAAAAATAAAGTACAACGAGTAGTAATATAAAAGAGCATCATGCCTAAAATGAAAACCAAATCCAGTGCAAAAAAGCGGTTTAAGCTGACCGGCTCTGGTAAAATCAAAAGAAAGCATGCGTTCAAGAGTCACATTCTGACCAAGAAATCGAAGAAGCGTAAGTTGAAATTAACGCACTCTGGATTGGTTCACGATAGTGATGTGAACAGCATCAAAGAACAATTGCGTTTGAAGTAGAACGCAATGGTTATAAATTTGTTAAACCCTGATGGGTGGCTCCTATAAGTGTAGCAATACCGCCACCATCAAAAAAATTTAAATTATGCCAAGATCAGTAAACTCCGTCGCCTCTAGAGCCCGACGTAAAAAAGTTCTTAAACAAGCCAAAGGATATTTCGGAAGACGCAAAAATGTGTGGACCGTTGCTAAAAACGCGGTAGATAAAGCGATGAGCTATGCCTATCGAGATCGTAGGGTCAAAAAAAGAAATTTTCGCTCACTTTGGATTGCACGTATCAATGCGGGGGCCCGTCTTCACGGAATGTCGTATAGCCAATTCATGGGAAAAGTGAAAGCCAATAATATTGAGCTCAACCGAAAAGTACTGGCCGATTTGGCCATGAATCATCCCGAAGCTTTCAAAGCCATTGTGGATAAACTAAAATAAGTCACAGCCTACTACTCGCTAAAAACCTGCTTCACGCAGGTTTTTTTTATTTTTACGCCATGATAAAGATTTACCACAACAATCGGTGCCGCAAATCCCGAGAAGCTTTGCAGTACTTGGAAAAAAATGGAATAGAAATACAAATTATTGAATACTTGAAAAATCCATTAAGTGCAGCAGAGTGGAAAAATCTATTTTCACAAATCGACAAACCGCCTCAAGATATGATTCGAACACAGGAGGCTTTATGGAAAAGTGATTATAAAGGCCAAGAAATCGATGATACAAAATTACTTGAAATCCTTACCAAACACCCCAAACTCATTAAAAGACCCATTGTATTAAAAGGTCAAGAAGGGATTTTGGCACAGCCGTTGGAGGCTTTGAAAGCTTTTCTATCTTCCCATTAAACCTTTGGTTACTTCTTTAGTCTAACACTAAAATCAACGGCAAGCGATTGACGGAATCTGAACTCTTACGTTTACTCAGCAACCCCAATACCAAAACACGAGGGTTTACATACCTTTTTGATCTATACAAGCAACGGCTCTACCATCACATTCATAGTATCACCCACAATCATCAATATACAGATGATGTTCTGCAGAATACATTCATTAAGGTTTATCATCATGTAGACCGTTTTGAGGGCAAAAGTTCCCTCTATACTTGGTTGTATCGGATTGCTTCCAATGAAGCTTTGAGTTTTTTGAAAAAAGAAGCCAAGCATCGACAAATATCTATTGATGAATTGCGGCTCTCGGCATTGAATAAACATCAGACAACAGACGATTTAGATATTCCTAAAATCGAAAAGAAACTGTCTAAGGCTTTGGCGCAGCTACCCCACCGCCAAGCTATGGTTTTTTCAATGCACCATGACCAGCATTTGAAGTTGAAAGAAATTGCAGTGATTTTGGAAACTTCTTTAGGGAATGTAAAGTCACTGCATCACCTGGCACAAAAAAAAATTAAAACAATTTTAAAACAGGATTAAACCTTTGACGTATTATTGCGTCTAATAACTATGACATTGAAAAGACGATTGTTATATAATCCTTCAAAGGATAGCTATTTTACGGATTTGGAGGATCGTGTGTTTTCCGAATTGGGTATTGAACCTATTCGCTCTCCTAATCGATCCACTCCATATCCTGTTGCAAGCTGGTCTTTAGCAGCGAGTATTGCCTTATTAATTGGAGCCGCTTGGTTGTATTCACTTATTTTTCCTACTGTTGGTATTGACCGTTTGGCTACCGATGAGATTGCCACCTTTTTGAGTGTAGATTATGAATCTGAACGCTATTTGGATGAAGCTATCCTAGCGATGGGGAATGAAATAACGCTTAAATGGCACGAAGAAGAACTCACTAACGAAGATGTCACTCTATTCTTAAATGAAACTAATGACAATTATTAGAACACATACTCCAACCTCCCTCAAACCGAAACGTTTGATACTTTGTTTAACATTACTTTTCAGCATAGGAATATCCCAAGCCCAAAATCGAGGTCATTACAAAAAAGAATACCAACAAAAAATAAAGGCCTACCGTGTTTCCTATTTTACTGAGGAACTGGATTTGACAGTTGAAGAAGCTGAAAAGTTTTGGCCATTGTATCGTCAATACGATAAGCGCAAAGATAGCCTACACCGATCCTATTCCCATCGACATAAAACACTCCGCGATAGCCTATCAGAGATAACTGAAGAACAAGCCCTTCAACTGCTAAAACAACAACAGCAGAAAGAAACCCTATTATTGCAACAAAAGAAGGAACAAATAGAAGCCTTCACAAGAATCATTGGCCCCAAGAAAACTTTTAAACTAATGCATTTAGAACATCGTTTTCGACAACGACTCATTGAAAAAATACGAAAAAAGGAAAAAGAACATCAAGAATAAATACTAATTATATTTCATTCCCATCCGTCAAAAAAAAGCTATGAAAAAAAGACACTTTGGGATCCTATTCCTTCTTGGAATGCTATTTGCCTATGGGCAAAGGCCTGGGGGTCCACCAAAATTGGTGATTACAGGTAAAGTAATTGATAAAGAAACCAATCAGCCGCTAGAATACGCAACAATTACCTTGAAAAACAAAAACAGGCCCGATTTAATTCAGGGTGGAATCACAGATGCTGAAGGAAATTTTCGAATCGAATCTTTTCCAGGCCAATACGATATCAATGTTGAATTCATCAGTTTTGCAACTTACAGCCAGAACGATGTATCCATCAAGTCGAGTTTGAATTTGGGAACCATTGCTTTGAAAATTGATGCCAACGAACTGGAGGAAGTAGAACTGGTAGGTGAACAAACACAGGTTGAAATTCGATTAGATAAGCGCATCTATAACGTGGGTAAAGATATTACAGTCCGTGGAGGCAGTGTGGCCGACGTCTTGGGGAATATCCCATCCATCACTGTAGATGTTGAGGGAAATATTGCCCTCCGAGGTAATAATAATGTTCGAATTCTCATCAATGGGAAACCCTCAGGCCTTATCGGTATTTCTGGTCCCGACGGGCTTCGCCAACTGCCCTCTGAATCCATAGAGAAAGTAGAAGTGATCACTTCGCCTTCAGCTCGTTACGATGCCGAAGGCACCGGTGGAATTCTCAATATAATTTTAAAAAAACAAGAACGTTCTGGCTTCAATGGTAATTTTAATATCAATGGTGGTGTCCCTGAAACTTTCCGCGGAACGGCAACCGTCAATTGGAAAACAAAAAAAATAAACCTGTTTTCAACCAATACTATTGGCCGCAGGACCAGTATTAGCAATGGATTGTCTGAAAACGAGTATTTCAATGGTGAAGAAGCCAATTCCTATCTCTTTGAAACCGCCAAAACAAATCGAGAACGGGATCAGTTATTTTTTTCCTTAGGAGCGGAATACTTTATTGACGATACCAGCAGTTTTACCTTAAATGGATTTTATCGAGACAATGAGGGTATTAATGATGGTGTTGTTACCATTGATGAACTGAATGCCATTGGTGGAAATCGTATTTCCACTAACGAGCGCAAGCAATATGAACCCGAACTTGATGAGTCTTTTCAGATCTCTGGACTTTATGAAAAAAAGTTTAATGACAAAGGGCATGAAATCAGTGCCACCTACCAGTATGAAGAAAGTGCTGAAGATGAGTTGGCACAAATCACAAGCCTTCAAACCTTTCCTTTCACAAGAATCAACAACAACGAAGAAGTGACCACACTAGAGTCACAAAAGAGAATCTTGGCTCAAGTAGATTATGTCTATCCCTTAGATGAGAATACCCAAATAGAATTGGGATATCGTGGTACTTTTAATACGATTGAAACCGATTATGAAGTCGCTTTTATAGAAAACAGCGTTCGTACAACCGATATGGATCTAACTAACGTATTGGTGTATAAAGAATATGTGAATGCAGCCTATGCTCAGTTTGGGAAAAAAATTGATCAGTTTTCTCTTTTACTCGGGTTGCGAATGGAGGACTCCAATATCGTCATTGACCAAAGAACAACCAGTGACTACACCAACAAACGATACACGAATTGGTTTCCTACAGTCAACCTCTCCTTTGAAATCGATGAAAAGGAAAACATTACCCTTGGCTATGCCAAAAGGATTCGTCGCCCTCGAGGATTTTTCCTAAACCCCTTTCCCTCACGAAACAGTATCACCAACTTCTTCCAAGGAAACCCTGATTTGAATCCTGCTAGCACCGGGAGTTTTGATTTGGGTTACTTGAAACGCTTCAAAAAATTCACTTTAAATGGATCGATTTATTATCAACGCACAACGAGTAACTTCCAATTTGTTAATGAAGATACGGGAGAAACAGTTATCATAAGTGGTGATCCTAACGATTCTAATTCTGATCTTGTAATCGTACCCGTATTACGTAGAGGCCCAATAAATCTTTCCAAAAACAAACGCTACGGAGGAGAGGCTAACCTAACATTTACTCCGAATCGTAAAATTCGTTTAAATGCCAATTTCAATGTTTACAGCAATGAAGTCATTGGAACCTACAATGGGTTTGTCTTTGACGCCAAAAATGTAAGCTGGTCTTCGCGGTTTGTTTCAAGTATTAATTTTGGTAAAGGCCTTAGCTGGCAAAATCAGCTTTTTTTCCGTGGACCACGGGTAACCGCACAATCCAAAAGTAAACCGCTAGGTGGATTATCTACCGCCATTAACAAAGACATATTTAAAGACAAAGGGACTTTATCCTTTCGGATCAGTGATGTATTCAATTCTCAGAAATATCGCACAGACACCTTCACCGACACGTTTAACAGTTATACCGAATTCCAATGGCGGCAACCCACGTATATTGCCACCTTTACCTATCGATTGAATCAAAAGAAAAACCAGAGACGCCGACGAGGCGGATATGGCGGTGATGACGATGGTGGATATGGCTATTAACTAAAAAAGCGTCTGTAAACAGACGCTTTTTTTATTCGGTTTGTCTTTTTTCGGTTCGCCATTCATCAAAGCGTTCCTTAGCAGCACCAAAGAGCCAATATGGAATTACAAAAGTGAGAAGAAAAATCATCAACCAAAAGCCGATGGTGAGGATGCTTAAGAAAGCGAGAAAGCCTAAGTATTGGTCAAATTCAAACATATCCAAAGTTTGATACAAAAATACAACTAAAATTGAATTGTTTCTTCTAATGAATTATATTTTTGTAGAAGCAACTGTATAATCTAAGACTGCCATGAAGTATCGTATCGAAAAAGACACTTTGGGAGAAGTAAAGGTTCCTTCCGAGGTTTATTGGGGGGCACAAACCGAACGCTCTCGCTCAAATTTCAAAATAGGCACTCCTGCATCTATGCCCCTTGAAGTTATATACGGTTTTGCCAATTTGAAAAAAGCTGCTGCCCATACCAATTGTGATTTGGGTGTGTTGAGTGAGCAAAAGCGGGATTGGATCAGTCAAGTTTGTGACGAAATTCTAGCAGGCAAGCACGACGATCAATTTCCATTGGTCATCTGGCAGACGGGCTCGGGAACCCAAAGCAATATGAATGTTAATGAAGTGATTGCCAATCGAGCGCATGTTTTGGCAGGAAATCCCCTAGGACAAGGAGAGAAAGTTCTTTTACCGAACGATGATGTAAATAAATCCCAATCCTCAAACGACACTTTCCCTACGGGGATGCATATCGCTGCTTATTCCAAAATAGTAGAGGTAACCTTGCCTGGAATTAGGAATTTACGGGATGCATTGCTAGAGAAGAGTTCTGCTTTTTCCAAGGTGGTGAAAATAGGGAGAACCCACTTGATGGATGCAACTCCACTGACCCTAGGACAAGAGTTCTCAGGGTATGTTTCCCAACTTGACCACGGAATAAAAGCGCTAGAAAATACACTCCCCCATTTATCCGAACTAGCCTTGGGAGGAACGGCTGTGGGAACAGGAATTAATACACCTAAAGGATATGCCGAGAAAGTGACTCAATATATTGCTGCTTTTACTGGTCATCCATTTGTTTCGGCTCAAAATAAATTTGAAGCTCTTGCGGCACATGATGCCCTTGTGGAAAGTCATGGTGCATTAAAACAAATAGCCGTATCCTTAAATAAAATAGCCAATGATATTCGCTTGTTGGCTTCAGGGCCTCGCTCCGGAATTGGAGAAATACAAATTCCTGCCAACGAACCTGGAAGTTCTATAATGCCGGGAAAGGTGAATCCAACCCAATGTGAGGCTGTCACTATGGTATGTGCACAAATCATTGGAAACGATGTAGCTATTGCCTTTGGTGGAGCCCAAGGGCATTATGAATTAAACGTATTTAAACCAGTAATGGCTGCTAATATTATTCAATCGGCAAGCTTACTAGGAGATGTGTGCCATAGTTTTACCAATCATTGTGTAAAGGGAATCGAACCCAATTACCAACGAATCCAAGAATTACTCAACAATTCCCTGATGTTGGTCACCGCATTGAATACGAAAATTGGTTACTACAAAGCAGCTGAAATAGCAAATAAAGCGCATGAAGAAGGGACAACTCTTAAAGAGGCTGCTGTTGCTATAGGCTATCTTAGTGCAGAAGAATTCGATGAATGGGTACAGCCAGATAAGATGACAGGACATGGAAATTGAACTACAGATACTCCCCTATCAACCCAAATACAAAAATGATTTTGTTACCCTGAATTTGGACTGGCTGGAAGAGTATTTTGAGGTTGAACCATATGATAAAAAAATACTGGAAGATTGTGAAAATCAGATTCTAGCCAAAGGAGGGCATATTTTTTTCGTCCTACAAGAGGCAGTTGTAGTAGGTACCTTTGCTTTTATGAAAATAGAGAACGGCGTTTATGAACTGAGTAAGATGGCTGTTCCAAAAAATTTGCGCGGTGTCGGGATTGGCAATCAGATGATGGCATTTTCCATACGCTTTGCCGAGCAACACCATTGGCAAAAACTATTGTTGTATTCCAATACAAAATTGAAAAATTCAATTCACCTCTACCGTAAGTATGGATATGTAGAGATTCCCCTAGAATCCAACGCTCCGTATCAACGAGGAAATATAAAAATGGAGCTTATCCTCGATTAGAGTGTTTTATAACGAATGCGCTTGGGAATAATTTCAGTCCCTAAGCGTTTTTTCCTATTCTCCTCATAGTCTGAGTAGGAACCTTCAAAATAGTAGACCTGTGAATCTCCTTCAAAAGCAAGAATATGAGTGCAAACTCGATCTAAAAACCATCGGTCGTGAGAAATAATAACGGCACAGCCTGCAAAATTTTCAAGCCCCTCTTCAAGGGCTCGAAGTGTATTCACATCTAGGTCATTTGTGGGTTCGTCTAATAAAAGAACGTTGCCTTCTTCCTTTAATGCCATGGCCAAATGCAAGCGGTTGCGTTCGCCACCCGATAAGGTGTTTACCTTTTTATTTTGCTCGTTTCCACTGAAATTGAAGCGACTCAAATACGCCCGTGAGTTGACTTGTTTTCCTCCCATCATTATCAGGTCTTGTCCATCGCTAAAATTTTCCCAGATGGATTTTTCAGAAACAATTGAAGAGTGCGACTGATCAACATAAGCTACTTTAACGGTGTCCCCCACAGAAAATGACCCTGCATCGGGAGGCAATTGATTCATAATCAACCTAAATAAAGTTGTTTTTCCAGCTCCATTGGGCCCAATAATTCCAACAATTCCTGCTTGAGGAAGTCTAAAAGACAAGTCTTCATATAATAATTTATTATCAAAAGCTTTTTTTACTCCCTGCGCTTCTATCACTTCCGATCCCAACCGAGGCCCATTGGGAATATAAATCTCCAGTTTTTCTTCCGTAGCTTTTTGATCTTGACTCAGAAGTTTGTCATAATTACTCAATCGGGCTTTTTGTTTGGCTTGCCGTCCTTTGGGGTTCATTCGAACCCACTCCAGTTCTCGCTCCAACGTTTTCTGTCGTTTAGAGGCTTGTTTTTGTTCCTGGCCCAATCGTTTTGCTTTTTGGTCCAGCCATGAAGAATAATTTCCCTTCCAAGGGATCCCCTCTCCCCGATCCAGCTCCAAAATCCAGCCCGCCACGTTATCTAGAAAATAACGATCGTGGGTGACAGCAATTACTGTACCACTGTACTGGGCCAGGTGATATTCCAACCAATGTACGGATTCAGCATCCAAATGATTAGTGGGTTCGTCCAATAGCAATATATCTGGCTTTTGCAACAAGAGACGGCAAAGTGCAACACGGCGGCGTTCGCCTCCCGATAATGTAGTAATGGAGGTCTCTCCTGGTGGAGTCCGTAGCGCATCCATAGCAATTTCTAATTGCGTATCGAGTTCCCAAGCATTACGAGCTTCAATTTCATCTTGTAACTTTGCTTGTCGATCCATCAATTGCTGCATTTTATCTGGATTCTCATAAACTTCTGGCAAGCCAAACTGATCGTTTATTTGATTGTACTCTTCTAGAACAGCTACGGTTTCGGCCACGCCCTCTTTAACGACCTCCAAGACTGTTTTGTTGTCCTCCATTCGAGGTTCCTGTTCCAAGTAGCCTATCTTATAATCAGCATTGAAAACCACGTCGCCCTGAAATGATTTATCCACACCCGCAATAATCTTTAGTAGCGTAGATTTCCCTGATCCGTTGAGTCCCAATATTCCAATTTTAGCTCCGTAAAAAAAACTGAGATAAATATCCTTTAGAACGGGACGGTTGGCTCCTGAAAATGTTTTGGAAACCCCCGTCATTGAAAAAATTATTTTTTTATCCTCTGCCATTTAAATGCGCCCCCTTAGGGCATTAAACGTCCATGCCACCGCCATAAAGCCTGCACCGACCAATCCGAATCCTACAATGTATTCTTTATAGAGAAGTATTCCTAGTACGATGATAGCGACTCCAAGGAGCCCCATAATCAAGGCTGCATATCCGAAAATTTTATTTTTGTTTAGATTCATAAGTGAGGTTTCCATTCTAGCAAATATCGTAGTTTTTTTGTGAAAAAGGGCAGACAAAAGCAAGAGGAAACACAAACAATATCTCATATCCCCTTATTTAATTACTATTTTTACAGAAAGAAAAACGCGTGCATGGATCTGAGTGCAGAAAAAAATATCGATCACAATAAGATGCTATTGAGTGATCTTCAACAACTATTTACTACCATCAAGCAAGGTGGAGGAAAGAAGCGTTTGGAAAAGATTAAAGCTGCTGGAAAAATGACTGCTAGAGAGCGAGTCACAGCGTTAATTGATCCTGAAACTACTTTTTTTGAAATTGGTGGTTTTGCCGGCCACAATATGTATAAAGAAGCTGGAGGCTGTCCTGCAGGCGGGGTCATTTGTGGCCTTGGAAAAATTACTGGTCGCTTGTGTGTGATTGTTGCCAATGACGCCTCTGTGAAGGCAGGGGCTTGGTTCCCTATCACAGGAAAGAAAAACTTACGAGCCCAGGAAATCGCCATGGAAAACCGAATTCCTATTGTTTATCTGGTAGATAGTGCTGGTGTTTATTTACCGATGCAAGATGAGATTTTTCCAGATAAGGAGCACTTTGGCCGGATTTTCAGAAATAATGCACAAATGAGTGCCGAAGGTATTATACAAATTTCAGCTATAATGGGGAGTTGTGTTGCCGGTGGGGCCTATTTACCAATTATGTCCGATGAAGCTATGATAGTTGATCAAACTGCGAGTATTTTTCTAGCAGGAAGTTATCTGGTCAAAGCAGCTATTGGAGAAAATATCGATAACCAAACCCTAGGGGGAGCCACCACACATTGCGAAATTAGTGGTGTCACAGACTTCAAAGCCAAAGATGATGCCGATGCCTTACAACGAATTCGGACTCTTATAGGTCGAACGGGAAAAGCTCCTAGAGCAGGCTTCGACCGGATAGAATCGCTATCTCCTGAGGATAACGAGGATCAGATTTTCAGTAAACTCCCAAAAGAACGCACCCAACCCTATAATACCTACTCAATTTTAGACAGTATAGTAGACAACGGAAGTCTTGAAGAGTACAAACCAGACTATGGCAAAACCCTCATCACTGCTTATGCCCGCATTGACGGATGGTCTGTTGGTATTGTCGCCAACCAGCGATTGGTGTCTAAAAATGCTAATGGTCAAATGCAATTTGGAGGTGTAATTTATAGTGATAGTGCCGACAAGGCAACTCGATTCATTGCCAATTGTAATCAACGTAAAATCCCTTTGGTTTTCTTCCAAGATGTGACAGGTTTTATGGTTGGCAGTCAATCCGAACATGGTGGAATCATTAAAGACGGTGCCAAAATGGTCAACGCTGTAGCAAATTCAGTAGTCCCTAAGTTTACAGTCATTATAGGCAATTCTTATGGGGCTGGAAATTACGCTATGTGTGGTAAGGCCTATGATCCCCGATTGATAGTAGCATGGCCTTCAGCACAAATTGCTGTGATGGGCGGAACACAGGCTGCTAAAGTACTGCAGCAGATCGAAACGGCCTCGCTTGAGAAAAAAGGAAAAAAAATAAGAGCTGATAAAAAAAAGAAACATTTAGAAAAAATAGAAGCTCACTATCACGAACAAACACAACCTTTATACGCAGCTGCACGATTGTGGGTAGATGCTATTATAGATCCTTCCCAGACCCGTAAATGGATCTCGATGGGAATCGAAGCAGCTGACCATGCCCCGATTCAAAAGAAATTTAATATGGGAATTCTACAAGTCTAGTTATCCTAAAATAGCTAGTGTACTTGGTCGATCAATTTTTCCTGTGGGGGTGTATTTAAACGTCTTCAAAGTATAAATCTCTTTCAAATAACGTTGATTTTCTTCGCCCAATCGCTTTTCAAGTTCTTCTCTAACAAGTTCTCGTACGTCTTTTTTAGTTTCGATAATCAGTACTAGCTTTTGGCCCAAATCAGTATCGGTTTGTCCTGCAAAAAAGAAGGGATACCCTAGGTCACCTAATTCCTTTTCCAACTGTTCAGGAAACAGCTTTTTCCCTCCAGAATTGACGACATTATTGACACGCCCAATGAGAGTAAAATGAGATGAATCAAGGATTTGTACTAAATCCTGAGTATGGATAGACTCCTCGGACAAGTGGGGAGCTGAAATAATAAGACAGCCTTCCTCATCCGCGTCTATAGATACTTCTGGCAGCACTTCAAATGGGTTCTGGGGTAGTGTTACTTTTGAAACTGCAATATGAGTAAGGGTCTCCGTCATACCATAGGTTTCAAAAACAGACGATCCACACACAGACAGGGCCATACGGAGGGAGTTGGAAATGGGAGCTCCACCAATCAGGAGGGTTCTTATCTGGTCGAGTTTCGAAAGAGCATTCTTAGCCTGAAGCGGGATCATGGCACAAAAATCATAGTCTCTATCCAACCAATCCAAATCCATTTTAGGGGGGATCATATGTACATCTAGTCCCAGTACCATTGCCCGTACTAACATCATTTTTCCTGCAATATAATCTACTGGAAGACAATGAAGTGCTCGTTGTCCCACTTGCAAACCGAAGTATTCTGCAGTCCGAACTGCAGAATTGACCATCGCTTGTTTGGATACGAGGAGCCTCCTTGGACTTCCTGTAGAACCTGAAGTTTGAACTTCTATGCTTTCATTTCCATCCAACCAGTCCAATAAAAAAACTCCAATTACCTCCTCAAAGGTTTCACCTTCTTTGATGAAATCATAGGCAACGAGTTTTAATTCTCTTTGGTTATAGTGACATCCATTGATTTTAAACCGATTGTGAATCTTAGAATAATGAGGGATTCTCATGATTGTTTTATAAGAGTTTGTTACTTATTTTTTTCCAATGGTATTTCCTGTAAAATAAATAGAATACTATAGGATAACAAAGACCAAGGGATATAATAATTTCACTCCATAAGACTGGCTGACCTGTGAAAATAAGTATTGCATCCGTTTGAAAAGCAGACCATTCAGAACTCATCAGTAAGGCTCCAAATAAGTTGTTGGCTGCATGAAATCCTAAGGCCAATTCCAAACCCTCATCCACCAAGGTAATTATTCCCAAAAAAAAACCAGTTCCTATGTAGTAAAACATAATGCCCAATCCAAATTGGTCAACTTCAGGATTGGCATAATGCAACCCTCCAAAGAGAACAGAAGTAAGAATAAGAGGAAGCCATCTGTTTTTGAATAAAACACCAAAACCCTGTAATAAATACCCACGGAAAAGAAGCTCTTCAGTACTTGTTTGAATCGGAATCAATAGGGTTCCTAAGAATAGGAGCGGCAGAAAAGTTCGCCATTTAAAATTGAAAACATATTCTTCCGGAGCCATTAAACACCCAAATAACAATAGGATTATAGTTACCCCGCCCCAGAGCCAAAAGGAAAACAGTACCCGATTCCAATCCACATTTCTTCTACTGGTAACTAATTGATGAAAGTTGAGCTGGTGTAGAAATCGATTGACAAACCACATGCCCAAGAATAGGACAGCAAAGGGAAGCATTTGTAATAATAAGCGTAGCTGACTTGGAATGGCGTTCATTAGTTCGGAAGCGTTGCTGGGATCTACAGGCCCTTGTGCGTATTGAAAAATGGCCTGAGTGAGGGGAATTTGACCGATAAGAGTGAATAATACCAAGACCAAAGAACCCAACAAATAACTCATAAAAGTATTTGATGAAGTACGGACTTGTTCTATGTACATGGACTAAAAATTAAACTTCCAAGACTTCTTAAGGTCATAACGAAGGTAACCATTTTCAACGACCAAAGGGCTTGGAATATTATTTGAATACAGGCTTCCTGTACCCAATCCTTGTGGCCAGTTGCACCCCATCTCGGCTGTCCATTGAGCAATTGCACTCAATCCAATATTGCTTTCTAAAGCACTGGTTACCCACCAACCAATCTTTCGCTTTGTAGCATGCTGTATCCATTGCTCAGTAATCGTGAACCCTCCCAATAAACTGGGCTTTAAAATTATATATTGGGGTTGGATCGCATCAAGAAGGCTTTCAATTTGAGTCGTTGAAATTCCAATCAATTCTTCGTCTAGCGCAATTGGAATTGGGCTTTCACGACAAAGAGTATTCATAAATTCTTCTTGGCCTCTGGCAATGGGTTGCTCAATGGAATGAATATCATAACGAGCTAATTGTTTCAGCTTGTCAAAAGCTGAGTCATTGGAAAAAGCACCATTAGCATCCACTCGTATTTCAATTTGATCCGTAGTGAAATGATTGCGTATTTCTTCGAGTAATTGAAGTTCTTTATCGAAATCCAAAGCGCCGATTTTAAGTTTTATGCAACTAAACCCAGCAGTTATTTTTTCTTGGATTTGGGACTGCATAAAATCAACGTCTCCCATCCACACCAATCCGTTTATTGGGATTTGAAAAGTGTCTTCTGTGAATGTGGTCTTGAAAAGAATAAAAGGATTCTCTGCTTGGAGTGACCTTTGCGCCATTTCAAATCCCATCTGTAAGGAAGGAAAAGATGATAGGGAATCTGGATTAAAATTGTCTTCTGTGATAGCCTCACACGAACCCTGCAAAATGGCTTCATACTCTGGAACATCGTCAATACTCAATCCTCTCAATAAACCACATTCTCCAACACCTATTTTTTCTCCGTCTTCTAGGATTATAAAAAAGGTTTCTTTTTCATTTAAAACGCCCCGGGAAGTTCCACTGGGACGTTTAAACAACAAGGTATGTTTAACATAACGAGCCTTTACATTTCCAACCATTTGCTTGTAAATATTAATAGGGAAAGAAGAAAAGTCGTCAGTGCTAATGGTTTCAAAAAGGAATCAAAAGCATGAGGTTGTTGAGTCCTTGCCATTCCGTTTAATTGGATAGATAGTGGTATTGCTGCAAGGAGGGGTAAAAATGCGGTCCATTCGTAAGTTTGATTAAACCCTATCGCAGTTCCAATTGCCACTAGACTCCCCATCACCAAAACAAATTGGTATATTTTACTTTTTTTATGGCCGAGGAGAGTAGCGATGGTTTGTTTGTTCACATTTTGATCATTTTCACGATCACGCATATTATTGAGATTCAGCACACCTACACTCAACCCTCCCAAAGCAATTGCATATAAAAATACTTCGAAACGTAAACTGTGGGTTTGAAGAAAATAGGCTCCTCCAACGGCTATAGCCCCAAAAAAAACAAAGACAAATACATCACCTAGAGCGTAATAGCCATAAGCCTTTTCTCCTATGGTATAATTATAAGCAGCCCAGATAGCACCTAGGGAAAAGAATAAAAATAACCCCATCCATTTAAGGTTTTCAATACCGAATGCGATGTATATCAGACCCAAGGATAGAATAAATGAGAAGATGGCTGTGATAATAATTCCTCTAAATAAGGACGGAGCGGTCAATAGTTTTTGTTGCAAAATACGCTTAGGACCTACTCGATGGGCATTGTCTGTTCCCTTGACTCCATCTCCATAATCATTAGCAAAATTGGATAATACTTGATATGAAATTGCCGTCATTAGCGCGCCAACAAATACCGACCAAGAAAAATCAACTTGCTGTAGGGCAAGAGCATTACCAGTAATAATTCCAGCCACTGACAAGGGTAGGGTTCGCAACCGAGCGGCAGCAAACCATATCTTTAGTTTGGATGCTTGGGTCACTTTACGGAAACTTGGGATATTGCTTGAAGTTAGGGGCTCTCTTTTCCAAAAAAGCTTGTTTGCCTTCTTGGGCTTCATCCATCAAATAGTACATAAGAGTAGCATCACCAGCCAACTGCATGAGTCCATGTTGACCATCCAACTCGGCATTTAGGCATCGCTTGACCATTCGTAAGGCCAAAGGGCTGCGTTGTTGCATTATTTTGCACCATTCCACCACTGTATTTTCTAATTGATCTAGAGGAACTACCTTATTGACCATTCCCATTTCGTGCGCTTCTTGGGCAGAATATTGCTGACATAAAAACCAGATTTCCCGTGCTTTTTTTTGGCCTACATGTCGAGCCAAGTACGAAGAACCAAAACCACCGTCAAAACTTCCTACTTTGGGACCTGTTTGACCAAAAATAGCGTTATCACTCGCTATGGTCAAATCACAAACCACATGCAATACATGCCCACCACCAATGGCATAGCCATTCACCATTGCAATAACAGGCTTAGGGATTTCTCGTATTTTTTTGTGCAAATCCAATACATTCAATCGAGGCACACCGTCTTCCCCAACATAACCCCCTACACCCTTGACATTTTGATCGCCCCCACTGCAGAAGGCTTTTTCACCTGTCCCAGTAAAGACAACAACATCTATATCATTCCTTTCGCGGCAAATGTCCATTGCTTCCAACATTTGATTGTTGGTTTCTGGTCGGAAGGCATTGTATACTTCAGGTCGGTTGATTGTAATTTTAGCAATCCCTTCAAAAAATTCAAATTTGATATCACTGTATTCTGCGATGGATTCCCATTTTCTCATTGCTGCTATTTTATTTCAAAAATAGACTATTTGACCATAGTCTTAAAGTAATTCAATAAGATCGTGTCGTTTATTTTTCTGGGTGTTTGGATTTCTAAAATCCGAGGCTTAGATGATGGGGAAAAGAAAGATTTTAAAGCCCAACGAAGGCCAAAAGCTCCTTTTATTTTACGATAGGAAAACCCAAAACTTTTGGCCAATTGACGGGCAGAACGATGATGAATCGTCTCAAAATAGGTGTCGTATTTGAAACTGTCTTTCTCACCAGGAAGGATTCTAAATATGCCTCCTCCATTGTTGTTTATAATGATAATTCGAAAATGTGAAGGAATATAATTGTTCCACAATCCGTTGATATCATAGAAAAAACTCAAATCTCCAGTAATTAAAAGTGTGGGCGTTTTTTGAATTTGTGCGGCTCCAATTGCCGTGGCGGTACTCCCGTCAATTCCACTGGTTCCTCGATTGCAATTCACAGTGATCGCTTTTGGCAAATCGAAAAGCTGTGCATATCGAATTGGAGAACTGTTCCCAATTTGCAGATGAATAGGATTCGGTAATTGTTGGAATGTAAGCTGAAAAGCTTTCAGGTCTGAAAAAGGGATGTCCTTCAAATATGCCTTCCCTTTTTGAAGGTAATTGTGATACTTACTCAGAACAATTTGTTGGTACGAGCTTGGAACGGATTTGGTTTTTTTTAGAAGATATGAAATCACTTTTTTTGCTGGCATCTTAATATGTTCCTCCAAGCGATAAAAAGTATTATAGGCCTTAACAGGGTCAAGATGAAAATGATTATTAGCAGGATTTTCACGAAGAAAAGCTTTTATTTTTTTGGAAACAATCATGCCTCCTAGTGTAATTAGAAGTTGCGGTTGGAGTGATTTTTCAAAATTATTTTGATCTAGTTCCATGGGAGCTAGCAAGCAGTCGATAGAGCTAATTGCATTGATATGCTGTAGATTTGATGTTTTTTCGGTCAACAAAATAACACTGGGTTCTTCCATCAAGCGATCTAAAATGGAGTCCCATTCAGGATCGGGTGGCAAAACGCCCACTAAAATCATTTTTTTCGAAGCGCTATTCCACGCGCTCTCCAGTGCATCAAAAGAAGGAGATTCTTTTTTGATGAAGGTTTTTTTATTGAGCGGAGAAAATTGAAGGGGTTTTTGTGACATCCCATATAAAGGTTCTTCCATAGGAATGTTCAAATGAACCGGTCCTCTTTCATGTATTGCCAAGGAAAGTACACGCTTGATTTCGTCTTCATTATGTTTCTGATGTACTTTTTGTATGGCGGCTATTTCCCTATATTTTGCTTCAGTAGGAACCAATTGTTGTAAAGGACTTTCAAGCAAGGTATCTGTAGCATGTTCGACATCTGGTTTTAAAGCAGCGGTACCCACCAAATGTGGGCCAAAAACACCCTGCTGTTGTATTGTTTGTCCATCCCCAATATCTATCCGATGTGGCATACGGTCAGCAGAGAGAATCACCAATGGAATAGTTGAATAATACGCTTCAGCAACAGCGGGATAATAATTTAACAAGGCCGATCCAGAGGTACAGACTAGAGCTACCGCTGATTGGAGTTGTTGTGCCATGCCCAGACCAAAAAATGCAGCTGCCCTTTCGTCAACGACACTGTAGGTCTTGAAATAAGGGGTTTCTACAAAACCGTTGGTTAGGGGTGCATTTCGAGATCCTGCGGAAATAACAATACGCTGGATACCATATTGCTCACAGTAGTGAATCACTGTTTGTGGTAAAGGGATTTCGGGAAACCAAGCCTTTTGGGGTGGGGTATTCTCCTTCATTGCGACACAAAGGTACAAAAACCTATAACCAGCGTAGAAGTGCTTTTGATTTTCCAATTAGTTCTTGCCACTCAAGCTCTATTTGACTCGCTTCAGTAATGCCTCCTCCAACATAGAGATCAATTTTATCTTTTTTAATTTCTGCACAACGAAGGTTCACAAAAAGTTCCTTTTTATCTTTTCCCAAAGGCCCTAAAATTCCAGAATAATAGGATCGGTCGTAGTCTTCCGTTTGAGCGATGAATTGCAAACTAGCTTCTTTTGGGTAGCCCCCTACAGCTGGCGTAGGATGCAATACGCTCACAAGCTCAGCTACCGTTCGGGAGGAAGCTGTAAAATGAATATCGGTACATAAGTGATAAAGATGACCCGCTCGTTTGCTGTAGCGAGGAGAGCATCTTATCGCATCTCTTGGAATAATCTTTTTAAGTCCCTGGAGAATAGCGTCTACAACAAGTTGCTGTTCTACCCTTTCCTTTTCGCCCCAATTTGCTTCACCAGGAGTATAGGGAAGGGTTCCAGCCAATGCCATTGTTTGGTATTTTTTTTTATTAACACTTAGTAATCGTTCTGGGGTGGCCCCCACCCAAGTTCCCGTATGAGGATGATGCCAAAAATAAACCAAGGCATTGGAGTGTGAATGAATAAGTCTTAAAAAAAAAGATAAATGGTCTTCAATGGCTTGCCCAACTGTTATTTTTTGTGATACTACTACCTTCTTCAATTGCCCTTTTTGAATTTCTTGAAGGGCTTGAGATACCCATTGTGCATGACTAGCTTTTTGGGACTGATCTTTAATAAAATAGGGTCTCTTTTGCTCGAACACCTTGGGCTTTGGAATAGAAAATTTTTTTTGTTGCCTTGCTGGAATACAAATCACTTCTTTGGTGATTTTAAAGGGGCGCATGACAAATCCTTCTTTACTAAATCCGTTGTCGAAATGAAGGCTACTGTCTTCTTGACAATATAGCGTTATTTGGTTTGCTCCTGGAGTCCTAAAGAAAACAAATGGTTTTTTGTTCTCCCACAGCTCGTCAAAAAGAACCTTCATTGAATACATTTGTAGATTCAGTTTTTCGGTTGCTTATAGGTCGTTAACTTACAGAGGGAAACGAGTTTATCGTTTTCATCGGTAATACGTATTTCCCAAAATTGAATTGTGTTTCCTAAGTGGATTGGACTGGCTTTGGCAAAGACGTAACCAGAACGAACGCTCTTAACATGATTGGCTGTGATTTCGATACCGCGAACTACCAAGCCCGGTTCTTGATTGAAGACAAAAACAGCAACGCTTCCTATGCTTTCTGCTAATGCGGCGGTGGCTCCCCCATGAAGAATTCCATCGGGTTGATGAACTCTGGAGGTTACAGGCATCCGAGCGATGATAAAATCATCTCCTACATCGACGTATTCTATACCCAAAGTTTCCATTAAGGTATTTGGGCTGGTAGCGTTGCAATAAGCTAAAATTTGTTTTTTATCCATTCCATCAAAAATAAAAAAACCTCCCCAAGCAATTTGAGGAGGTCATTGTGGACATTTCCTAGTTGTTATTTGACTTCTTCAAAATCGACGTCTTGCACGTCATCCCCTTTGTTTTCTGATGTTGCTTCAGGCTCGGAAGGGCCAGCGCCACCATCGGCTTGTCCGGCTTCTGCTTGCGCTTTATACATTTCCTCTGAGGCATTTTTCCAAGCTTCATTAATTTGCTCTAAAGCTGCATCAATTTGGGCCAAATCTTTTGACTCATGAGCTTTTTTAAGCGCCTCCAAAGCAGTTTCAATGGGTTTTTTCTTATCCTCTGATAGCTTATCACCAAATTCCGACAACTGTTTCTCCGTTTGGAAAACCATTTGGTCAGCACTGTTGAGCTTGTCTACTTCTTCTTTCGCTTTTTTATCCGCATCGGCATTAGCTTCTGCTTCTTGCCTCATTTTTTCAATTTCTTCCTCAGTAAGTCCAGAAGACGCTTCTATACGTATATCTTGAGACTTGCCAGTAGCTTTATCTTGGGCACTCACCTTAATGATTCCGTTGGCATCAATATCAAAGGTGACTTCAATTTGTGGGGTTCCTCGTGGCGCTGGAGGGATCCCGTCAAGATGAAAACGTCCTATGGTTTTATTATCGGCTGCCATAGAACGTTCCCCTTGAAGTACATGGATTTCTACAGAAGGTTGATTGTCTGCTGCTGTAGAGAAAACTTGTGACTTCTTAGTGGGTATGGTTGTATTGGCATCAATCAGTTTTGTCATTACACTTCCCATTGTTTCAATTCCAAGAGAGAGCGGAGTTACATCTAGAAGCAATACATCCTTCACGTCTCCTGTGAGAACTCCTCCTTGAATGGCAGCGCCCACGGCAACTACTTCATCAGGATTGACCCCTTTGGAAGGTTTCTTACCAAAAAATGACTCTACTTGTTCTTGAATGATTGGGATTCGCGTGGAACCGCCCACCAATATTACTTCGTCAATATCGCTAGTAGAAAGAGAAGCATCGTCCAGGGCTTTTTTCACAGGAGCCATTGAACGTTTGACCAATTCATCGGCCAATTGTTCAAATTTGGATCGCGTTAAAGTAGTAACCAAGTGCTTGGGTACAGAATCTGTAGCAGTTATGTAGGGTAGATTGATCTCTGTTTGTGCAGAAGAAGATAATTCTATTTTTGCTTTTTCGGCGGCTTCTTTTAACCGCTGAAGTGCCATTGGATCTTTTCGAAGATCGATGCCCTCTGATGATAGAAACTCTTCAGCTAGAAAATCAATAATTACTTGATCAAAATCATCACCTCCCAAATGGGTATCGCCATTGGTGGAGAGGACTTCAAAAACTCCATCTCCCAATTCGAGAACGGAAATATCGAAAGTCCCGCCTCCTAAATCATAAACCGCAATTTTTTTGTCACTCCCCCCTTTGTCAAGACCATAGGCCAATGCTGCAGCTGTGGGTTCGTTAATGATTCGCTGTACCTTAAGTCCGGCAATCTCACCCGCCTCTTTGGTGGCCTGCCGTTGAGCATCATTAAAATAGGCAGGAACCGTAATTACAGCTTCACCGATGTCTTGACCCAAATACTCTTCAGCTGTTTTTTTCATTTTTTGTAGGGTCATGGCCGATAATTCTTGTGGGGTATACAATCGACCATCGATATCTACGCGAGGTGTGTCGTTGTCGCCTTTGACAACTTTATAGGCAACTGTACTGACATCTTTTTTGGATTCAGAAAATTTATTCCCCATAAATCGCTTGATAGAAGCAATTGTTTTGGTGGGGTTGGTAACGGCTTGACGTTTGGCGGGATCACCCACTTTAATCTCACCTCCATCGACAAAACCAATGACCGAGGGCGTGGTTCTTTTTCCCTCAGCATTGGGAATGACAACGGGTTCGTTCCCTTCCATTACGGAAACACATGAATTGGTGGTTCCTAAATCTATTCCAATAATTTTACTCATAATCAAAAATTAATAATGATCTATCAATTTCAATGATTATGCCATGAAATGAAAACTGACAGCTTGTCAGAGGCCGATGCAAGGGGGGGTATTAATCTCTATTTTTTCCCGTAAATACATTTACTTTGGGATGAATTGGATTTCCGGTAGTCCTTCTAAAGCTCACTACTTGTCCTACGTGATACAAAGCATCCGAAATAGGGCCATTGATCAGGTGCCAGAGGGGAAAAGTAGTAATTTTTCCCGCTTTTGAGAATTGCACGCTTTTCTTTTGAATGGCACCTTTGTCAAGAGTTTTAAGATGTTCAACAGCCAGATGAAGTGTATTGAGTGTCGCTTTGCGTAATTGAATATGATTCATATTGGAGTCCTCTTGAGGCCGTACATTGGGAATATCAAATATTACATTCTTTATTGTTTGGGTTAAACTGTAAATATGTTCCAAAGTTTCGCTACAAGAACTGGCTTCTGGGCTGGGGCGGTAATTTATATCTCGCTCCGATAAATCTTTGGTGGCCCAATAATAGCGATACCCTAATCCTGAAATCAGTCGGATCAATACGGTTTCGGCGGTGTATGCTTCGGGATAGTCTCCAATGGATTCAAAAGGGAGGTTGTCGTGAGACTGAGTGTGTCCAATATGAGCAAATAGTAATAGAGGAATCATTAATCGTATCATTTCTAAAAATTAGTAGGGCCTTTTCAAAGATAGGGAATCCTTTGGGTGAAGCGAAAAGCTGTGTATCTTTAAACCAAAAATTTATCAAAAGCATGTCGCAAGCCAAGAAAAATTATTCACGCATCACAACGGCCTCTCTATTAGAAATGAAGAGTAACAAGGAAAAGATTGCCATGTTGACCGCCTATGATTACACTATGGCAGGTCTCGTTGATCAAGCGGGAGTAGATGTGATTCTCGTTGGCGATTCGGCTTCGAATGTTATGGCAGGACATGAAACGACCCTCCCAGTAACCCTAGACCAAATGATCTATCATGCAAGCAGCGTGGTTCGAGCAGTAAAACGAGCGCTTATTGTTGTGGATCTGCCCTTTGGAACCTATCAATCCGACTCTAAAGAAGCATTGCGATCAGCCATACGGATTATGAAAGAATCGGGAGCTCATGCTGTTAAAGTGGAAGGCGGAGAACAAATAAAACCCTCTATTGAACGACTCGTTGAAGCAGGGATTCCGGTAATGGGGCATCTGGGACTCACGCCCCAATCCATCTATAAATTTGGAACCTACACGGTCCGGGCTAGAGAAGAACAAGAAGCAGAACAATTACTTAAAGATGCTATACTATTAGAAAAATTGGGTTGTTTTGGCATAGTGCTTGAAAAAATTCCTGCCACCTTGGCTCAAAAAGTAGCGGAAACAGTGCGTATCCCAATGATTGGAATTGGAGCGGGCCCGGGGGTGGACGGTCAAGTTTTGGTCCTACACGATATGCTTGGAATGACCAAGGAGTTTAGTCCCCGATTCCTTCGACGCTATCTCGACTTGGATCGCCTGATCCGAGAGGCCGTTGGGGAGTATACCAAAGACGTCAAAAACAAAAATTTTCCAAACGATCAGGAAAAGTACTAGTAACACGGGTATGAATCCTGAAATTCTCTATGAAGACAACCATCTGATTGCAGTCAACAAACCCATTGGAATGCTTGTACAAGGAGATCAAACTGGGGATACTCCGCTGGTAGATCATTTGAAAGTGTACATCAAAGAGAAATACAACAAACCAGGTAAGGTCTTTTTAGGCGTTGTTCACCGATTGGACCGGCCTACTAGCGGAGTTGTGGTGATGGCAAGAACTTCAAAAGCACTCCAACGAATGAATCGTCTTTTTGCGGATCGCGATGTAGAGAAAAAGTATTGGGCATGGATCGAAAAAGGGTTCCAACAGCACCCAATCACACTGGAGCATTGGTTGATTCGAAATTCAAAACAGAACAAGTCCTGGGCCTATGACAAGGAACTCCCCGACAGTAAGAAAGCGATCCTTCATCTTTCTATCAAACACCAATTGGACCGCTATAATCTTGTTGAAATTGAATTGGAGACTGGACGCCACCATCAAATTCGGAGCCAATTATCTAAAGTGGGATATCCCATCAAGGGAGACTTAAAATACGGTGCCAAAAGAAGCAATCCCGATGGAGGGATTGATTTACATGCTCGGCAATTATCATTTATTCACCCCGTATCCAATAAAAAACTAATCTTTTGCGCGCCAGTCCCTAAAGGGCCTTTATGGCAGGCCGTTCCTTTCGATTGAGTTGCTGGGCTTTTTCTTTTATAATTTCAGCTACACTCCGGTTTTCAATACGACTCTCCAGCCATGAGAGGATGTCCAAGTAGAGAAACGAACGCCGTTCATAGGGGTCACTTTCAAAAACTAATAATTCTTTGTGAAATTCTTTGAATGCTGTTTTAAGTTCATGGGGATAGATGTTACTTAGCTTTTTTACAAAACGAATCATTGCTTTCTGTACTTCATGCAAATCATCCATTTTGATTAAGAATTTGAAGGTTTCTCTTAGGTGGGTGTCCAAATGATAATCGAATCCAGCTTCGTAATGTGCTACCAGATTCAATACACGAGTAAAGCACAACAAGTCTTCACGCATCTTCAGGTGTTTGTTATCTACAATTTTATTGAGAAATAAAATACAGTTTTCATAGTCTCCAATACCAAAATACACACAAGCTATTTTATAATAGAAAACCATGATGTGGTGTGGGTCAATCCGATTGCTATATTTATCGATACCCGCCACAACTTCGGGAACCATCTCCAAGGCCGAATCAAAATCACCTTCCATAAACAGCAAATTGAAGCGGTTGCTAAAATGATAAAGAAATATTAAAGAATCTAAATTCTCATTGTTGGGGAAAGAATCAGAAGCAATCGTTTCTACCATTTTATTGAGCACTTCCTTAAATTTTTCAGGATATTTAATAAGTGCTAGCGACTCGAGTAGGTAGTGATTCCCTTTGAGAAAAAAAACAGGGTTTAAAGAGATCATTTCTGGTTGCTGTTCGAATAACTCTACCCACTTGGAAGCATATTTATAGCTAGACAAAAAATCTTGTGTAAGAAAACTATACCATACGTGTGCTTTATTGTACCAGAGCTTTTCCCGGAAATCGGCTTCGTCCATATCCATTTTGGGAAGATTTTCATAAAAAAACTTAGTAATCTCTCTAAACTCGTCGTCACTCTTGGCATAACCTGCTTTGATTAGCTTTTCATAAAGCCGCAAAGACAAATTGGAAAGCTGACTGCTCAATACATTGGAGGCTAGTAGATTCTCGGCATCGGTCACCAAACTATCTGTTCGGTTACTCAAACTTCGGGTAATGTATTGCGACTCAATCAACTTCTCGAATTCTACTATCTCGTAAGCGACATATTTCTCCTCTTGCTTTTGGGCCGAATGTTTTGCTTTTTCCAAGATTTTCAAACTCTGACGATACAATCCTTTTTGATATAGAATCGTAGCAAAATCGAGTTGCTCACGAATTTGAACACGTGCATTTTTGTGGATAGGGTTTAGCCGCAAGCTGATCAATATTTGTTTATATAAATGCGCCTTTAGGTTTGATAATTGTTGCTTTGAGACGATTCCCTTCTTCAGTATGGCTGCCTCATTATATCGATCAGATTTATCCATGACATTGAACAAATTCAAAAATTTAGAGTCTGAATTTGACCCCATTCTTCCTACAAAAAGTTTAAATTGCCTTTTCTCTGATTTGGTCAGCGTTTTAATCAAAACAAAGAGATTGTCTTTTTGATCGTTTGTCATTGTAATGAATCTAAAAGCAAATTACTGTATTTTAGCAGTTTAATCCAAAAAAACAAAGGGCGGATATTGTAATAAAATTCACCAAATTCACCCACTGAAAACAAGACGGTTTATTTTCGTAATGAGTTAATCCACCTCCATGTCAAAACAAACAGTTGAAATTTTTGATACCACCCTGCGCGACGGGGAACAAGTGCCAGGCTGCAAGCTAGATGCGGTCTCCAAGCTTCAAATCGCCGAACGCTTGGATCAGTTGGGAGTAGACATCATCGAGGCGGGTTTTCCCATATCTAGTCCAGGGGATTTCAAAGCAGTCGTTAGTATTTCTGAAATTGTTAAAAACGCACGCGTTTGTGGATTAACTAGGGCTGTAAAAAAAGATATTGATGTAGCAGCTGAAGCACTACAAAAAGCAAAAAGACCTCGCATTCACACCGGAATTGGCACCTCTGATTCCCATATCCTATACAAATTCAACTCCACCCGTGAAAAAGTTTTAGAACGTGCATTTGAGGCGGTAAAACACGCTAAATCGTATGTGGAAGATGTTGAATTCTATGCCGAAGATGCAGGTCGGACCGAGAATGAATTCCTCGCACGAGTATGTGAAGCAGTTATCGAAGCTGGAGCAACCGTACTTAATATACCAGACACAACAGGATATTGTTTGCCTGAACAATATGGAGCTAAAATCAAGTATTTGAAAGAGTACGTGAAAGGCATTGAAAAGGCAACACTCTCTTGTCATTGTCACAACGATTTGGGTTTGGCCACTGCCAATTCAATTGCAGGAGTCATTAACGGAGCTCGTCAGATAGAATGCACCATCAATGGTGTCGGAGAACGAGCAGGAAACACCTCTCTGGAAGAAGTTGTTATGGTCCTACGACAACACAGTCATTTAGGACTTGATACCAATATTAATGCTACCCTTCTCAATGATACGAGCCAGATGGTCTCTGAGAGCATGGGAATGCCCGTTCAACCGAACAAAGCAATTGTTGGTGCCAATGCTTTTGCTCACAGTTCTGGGATTCATCAAGACGGAGTAATCAAAAAGAGAGAAACCTATGAAATTATTGATCCTGCCGATGTTGGTGTGGATCAATCAGCCATTATTCTGACAGCGCGAAGCGGAAGGGCAGCACTGGCCTACAGAGCCAAAAACCTAGGCTTTGAGCTCAACAAAAAACAGCTCGATAAAGTCTACTTAGAGTTCCTAAAAGTAGCCGATGCACAAAAAGAAGTAAATGATAAAGACATACCGCTAATCATAGAAGCCAGCAATCTATAATTTACAAAACAAAATGCCAAAAACACTTTTTGATAAAGTTTGGGATTCCCACGTAGTTCATCAAATAAAAGAAGGACCCGATGTCCTTTTTATAGACAGACATATGATTCATGAAGTTACCAGTCCGGTAGCTTTTTTAGGTTTAAAAAATAGAAATATCAATGTTCTTTATCCCGAAAGAACCTTTGCTACGGCAGATCACAATACGCCTACCCTTAACCAACACCTTCCCGTACAAGATCCACTTTCTGCTAATCAATTGGAGACCTTGGAGCGAAATGCTTTGGAACACCAAATTTCTTATTGGGGACTGGGCCATGAAAAAAATGGTATTGTCCATGTGGTAGGACCCGAATACGGAATCACGTTACCAGGAGCAACGATGGTCTGTGGAGATTCGCACACCTCAACTCATGGAGCCTTTGGAGCCATTGCCTTTGGTATTGGAACCTCCGAAGTTGAGATGGTATTAGCTTCGCAATGTATCATGCAGCCCAAACCCAAGAAAATGCGCATTACCATTACAGGTCAACTTCAAAATGGAGTCAGCCCAAAAGATGTTGCTCTCTTTATTATTTCTCAATTGACTACCTCTGGGGCAACAGGCTACTTTGTGGAATATGCGGGTGAAGTTTTTGAGTCGATGAGCATGGAAGGAAGGATGACCGTATGCAACCTGAGTATTGAGATGGGAGCTCGTGGAGGAATGATCGCTCCCGATCAAAAAACATTTGAATACATCAAAGGACGTGAATTTACTCCACAAGGCGTAGCATGGGACAAAGCTATGGCTTATTGGTCTACCTTGACCTCCGACTCTGATGCTGTTTTTGATAAAGAAATTACTTTTGACGGCAGTCGTATAGAACCGATGATTACTTACGGTACCAACCCAGGAATGGGAACCGGCATCACCAAAAAGATTCCTAATGCCTCCAGTGTTGAAGGAGCGCAAACTACGTATCAAAAGTCTCTAGACTATATGGGATATCACGAAGGGGAAACCCTTTTGGGTAAAAAAATTGACTACGTATTCTTGGGCAGTTGTACCAATGGACGAATTGAAGATTTTCGTGCCTTCACTGAGTTGGTTAAAGGACGCCAGCGTGCCAAACATGTCACTGCCTGGCTGGTCCCTGGGTCCCATAAAGTACTAAACGCTATTAAAAAAGAAGGGCTGTTTGACACCCTAACTCAAGCAGGTTTTGAATTACGTGAACCCGGTTGTTCGGCTTGTTTGGCTATGAATGATGACAAAATTCCCGCTGGCAAATACGCCGTAAGCACCTCCAATAGAAATTTTGAAGGGCGACAAGGGCCTGGATCGAGAACTCTCCTCGCCAGTCCTACTGTCGCGGCTGCTGCAGCAGTTACAGGCAAAGTTACAGATCCAAGAGAATTAATGAATACATAGAACAAATGGCTTACGATAAGTTTACAGTACTCAATTCCACAGCAGTTCCTCTCCCCATTGAAAATGTAGATACGGATCAAATCATTCCAGCTCGCTTTCTTAAAGCCACCGAAAGGGTGGGCTTTGGTGACAACCTCTTCAGAGATTGGCGTTACAAACAAGACGGCACCCCGAAGCCCGATTTTGTATTAAATCAAGGTAAATACCACGGGAAGATTTTAGTGGGTGGTAAAAATTTTGGCTCCGGATCATCACGTGAACACGCTGCTTGGGCTGTGTATGACTATGGGTTTCGCTGTGTAATCTCTAGTTTTTTTGCTGATATTTTCAGAAATAACTGTTTGAATATCGGTGTGCTACCCGTCCAGGTATCACCTGAATTTTTAGCCGAAATTTTTAATGCCATTAAAAGTAATCCTCAAACGGAATTGGAAGTAAATCTTGGAAATCAAACAGTAAGCCTTTTGAAATCTGGAACTACGGAATCTTTTCATATCAATCCGTATAAAAAAGAGAACCTGCAAAATGGGTACGATGATATTGATTACCTATTGAATCTAAAAGAAGACATCAAAGGGTTTGCGCAAAACACACCCCTATAAACCCTCCTAAAATGCGTACTGTTGAAATCATGGACACGACCCTCAGAGACGGAGAACAAACCTCCGGGGTCTCCTTTTCAACTTCAGAAAAACTAACCCTCGCCAAACTTTTACTAGAGGAACTAGGAGTAGATCGTATAGAAATTGCATCGGCTCGAGTGTCTAAAGGGGAGCTGCACGCCGTTCAGGGAATTACAGAATGGGCCCAGAACAATCAATTGCTTCACCGAGTAGAAGTACTTACCTTTCTGGATGAGGGCAAATCCTTGGAGTGGATGCAAACGGCAGGCGCTAAGGTTCAAAATCTATTGACCAAAGGATCACTCAATCATCTCACGCACCAACTCAAACAAAAGCCTTCAGATCATTTTAAGAAAATTGAAGAATCGGTGTATGCGGCACAAAGTCAGTATGTAAATTCCAATTTATATTTAGAAGATTGGAGCAATGGCATGCGCAATTCTAAAGATTATGTATTTGACTATCTCGATTGCGTGCAAACACTCCCAATAAAACGCATTCTGCTCCCTGACACACTGGGCGTTCTCACATTTGACGAGGCCTATGACTTTGTGCAAACCATCGTGCAACGTTATCCAAAATTACATTTCGACTTTCACGGTCACAACGACTATGATTTGGGAGTCGCTAATGCCACCCAAGCAGTTAAAGCAGGAATTCACGGACTTCACTTAACATTGAATGGGATGGGGGAACGCGCTGGAAATGTTCCCTTGGCAAGTATGGTTGCTGTAATCAATGACTTTATCCCAGATGCTACGGTCAATATTGATGAAAAAGCACTTTACAGGGTCAGTAAATTGGTTGAGACTTTCACCGGTTTTCGTATTCCTGCCAACAAACCTATCGTGGGTGAAAATGTATTCACCCAAACAGCGGGAGTTCATGCCGATGGAGATCGTAAAAAAAACTTATATTTTAATGACTTATTACCGGAGCGCTTCGGTCGCAAACGAAGCTATGCCCTAGGAAAAACCTCAGGCAAAGCCAATATCGAAAAAAACTTACAAGAACTCGGATTGCAGCTTAATGACGCTGACATCAAGAAAGTAACTCAGCGAATCATTGAATTAGGTGATAAAAAGGAACGAGTCACAGGAGACGACCTCCCGTACATTATCTCCGATGTCCTTGGCTCGGAGGACTATGAAAAAAAGGTGCAGATCAATTCCTACGTATTGACACACGCCAAAGGCATGAATCCTTCGACAACAGTTTCATTAAACATCAAAGGAAAAGACTTTGAAGCCATCGCTTCTGGTGATGGACAATACGATGCATTTATCAATGCGATTCGCTTGATCTTTAATAAGCAAGCCAAAGATATTCCCGATCTGACAGACTATGCTGTACGAATTCCTCCCGGCAGTGACTCAGACGCCTTATGCGAAACTACCATTACTTGGAAAACCAAAGAAAAAGAATTCAAAACCCGTGGCTTGGACTCCGATCAGACCGTATCGGCAATTAAAGCGACTGAAAAAATGTTAAATATAATCGTTCAATAATTCTTTATGGATTTAAAAATAGCCCTCTTGGCCGGAGATGGAATCGGCCCTGAAGTGATTGATCAAGCGGTCAAAGTTTGCGATGCCGTTGCAGAAAAATACGAGCATTCTATTACCTGGATGCCCGCGCTCACCGGAGCAGTTGCCATAGATCAAGTAGGAGTCCCCTACCCTGATGAAACGCACGAGGTTTGCGTGGCTGCAGATGCTGTACTTTTTGGAGCCATTGGAGATCCCCGATTCGACAACGATCCTACGGCTAAAGTACGTCCAGAACAAGGGTTGCTTTTGATGCGACAAAAACTGGGCTTATTTGCCAATGTTCGACCAACCTTCACTTTTCCTTCGTTAATTGACAAATCACCCTTGAAGAGAGAACGAATAGAAGGAACCGATTTGGTGTTTTTACGTGAACTTACAGGAGGGATCTATTTTGGAGAACGCGGCCGAAAAGACGGAGGCAATACAGCCTTCGATACCTGCACCTATACCCGTTCGGAAATCGAACGCTTGGCTCGTAAGGGTTTCGAAATGGCTCGTAGCCGGTCAGGGAAACTCTGCTGTGTAGACAAAGCCAATGTTTTGGAAAGTTCTCGATTATGGCGAGAAACCGTTCAAGAATTAGAAAAAGAATACACCGATGTCTCGGTATCCTATGAGTTTGTGGATGCAGTTGCCATGCGATTGGTCCAGTGGCCCAATAGCTATGACGTATTGATTACCGAAAATTTGTTTGGTGATATTCTCACCGATGAGGCCTCAGTCATTTCAGGATCTATGGGCCTAATGCCTTCTGCGTCTTTGGGTGAAAAGACGTCTTTATTTGAACCCATTCACGGTTCATTTCCCCAAGCCGCTGGAAAAGATATCGCCAATCCACTAGCCACGGTTCTCTCTGCAGCGATGATGTTCGAAACCGCTTTTGACTTGAATGAGGAAGGGACCGCCATCAGGAAGGTAGTAAATGAATCTTTGGCAGAGGGAGTCGTTACGGAAGATCTAACAAATGGAGGTGAAAAAGCATTTAAAACCAGTGAAGTAGGCGACTATTTAGCAGCTAAAATCCGTGTCTGATTGTTTCCTCTGTAGCTCCTCACATCCTAAAATATCAATAGGAATAGGATAAGGGTTCTTTCCTAGTAATTGGAAAATCCTTTCTTCTATTTTTTGTAAGTTGAACAAAAATTAAAAAATTCAAATGGAAAAGCTAACGGCAAAAGCAATCGATACCTTGTATGAGCAGCAAAAGGTTTTTTTTGCTTCTAATGAGACGCAGGCCATCCCCTTTCGAGTGAAGCAACTCAAAAAACTCAAGCAAGCCATTTTAGCCTACCAAAAAGAATTGGAAGAAGCCGTCTGGAAAGACCTCCACAAATCCAAAGAGGAATTTTTCATTACCGAAATTGGTGTCGTTCTCACCGAAATAGACCTCCATATCAAGCAAGTAGCTCACTGGAGTAAACCGCAACGTGTTGCCAGTCCTTACTATCTTTTTCCAGCTAAAACGTCGGTATACCACCAACCCTATGGGACTACCCTCATCATATCGCCTTGGAATTATCCTTTTCAATTGTTGATTAATCCTCTCGTTGGGGCCATTTCCTCGGGATGCACTGCCATCCTTAAACCAACACCTGATATTCCAAATGTAACTGCTGTGATGCAAAAAATGATTGATGCTACTTTTGAAAAAAAATATATTGCGCTGATTCAAGGAGACATCCCTGTTAATGAAATGCTATTGAAAAAGGCTTTTGATCTTATCTTTTTTACGGGGAGCAGTCGAGTGGGGAAAATAATCATGAAAGCAGCAGCAGAGCATCTAACTCCCGTAGTCTTGGAATTGGGAGGAAAAACCCCCTGTATCGTAGATCATGGGGTCAATCTAGATGCCACGGCAAGGCGAATCCTTTGGGGTAAATTCACCAATGCTGGGCAAACCTGCGTCGCTCCTGACTATTTGATGGTCCATGAGAGTATCAAAGAAAAACTGCTTGAAAAGATGACCACCTATTTGGTAGAAATGTTTGGTGACGCTGTTGCAGAAAGTTCTCATTACGGAAGAATCATCAATGAAAAAATGTTTGATCGCTTAGCACCTATGCTCCAGGAAGGCAAGGTTCGAGTGGGAGGACAATCGGATAGGAAGAGCCTGTTCATCGCACCCACCCTTTTGGAAGATGTCCCTGAAAAGGCAAAAGCGATGCAAGAAGAAATTTTTGGCCCCATCCTACCTGTAATGAGTTTTACCAATACTGAAGAGGTATTTGAGCGTATTAATGCCAATGAAAAACCCTTGGCTTTTTACTATTTCGGTAAAAAGAGTAAAGGAAGAGAAATGATTGAAAAAAGCACTTCAGGCGGAGCTTGTATCAATGATGCACTCATCCATCTTGCCTGCAGCAATATACCCTTTGGAGGAGTCGGAAACAGTGGAATGGGAAGTTATCATGGTTACAAGAGTTTTTTAGCCTTTACCCACGAAAGAGGGGTCTTTGAAAATACGACTCGTATCGATCCTCCCCTTCGGTATGCCCCTTTCAAATACTTTCCTATTCTGAAAAGATTACTTTAAAGCAAATAATCTGTAGATATAAAATTGGACTCGTTGGAATTGAGAAGCGTTTCTAAAATCTCATTGTTGTAGGGAGTGTCCTTCGACGCTACAAAAGTTCGAATAGAAAAAGACCGCAACGCATCATAAACACTTAAAGTGCTAACTGCTGAGTTTTTTCGACCTGTGAATGGATACACATCAGGACCACGCTGACAAGCGCTATTCAAATTTACTCGACAAACCAGATTGGCTAGGGTGTCGATAAGGGGTCCTATTTTACGAACATCGCGACCAAACAGACTCACCTGCTGCCCGTATTCCGAGGCGGCCATGGCATCTAGAGGTTCACTGATGTCTGAATAGGGAATAATCGGAATGACAGGGCCAAACTGTTCTTCGTGATATACACGCATTTCTTTATTCACGGGGTACAACACCGCGGGGAAAGAGTAATTGTGGGTGAGTTGTCCTCCTTTATCGTTGATGATTTTTGCGCCTCCATCGACAGCGTCTTGGATGAGTTCCTGGATGTAAGCTGGTTTTCCTGGTTCTGGAAGTGGTGTTAGAAATACCCCCTCTTCCCATGGCAAACCGTACTTGAGAGCGTCAACGGCTTGGGCAAACTTTGTATTGAACTCCTCTACAATAGATTCATGAACAAACAGCATTTTCAAAGCGGTACAACGCTGCCCGTTGTAGGACAAGGTACCGGAGATACATTCTTTAACAGTGAGTTCCATGTCGGCGTCGGGTAGAATAATACCAGGATTCTTAGCTTCCAATCCCAAGACCAATCGCAAGCGATTTTTGTTGGGGTGTAAGTCTTGCAATGCCACTGCAGAAGAACTGTGACCTATCAAGGCCAATACATCAACTTTCCCAGTTTTCATAATGGGGGAGGCTATTTTTCGCCCGCGTCCGAATAATATATTTACCACCCCAGGAGGGAAACTTTCATGGAAAGCTTTTAAGAGAGGTGTGATCAGTAATACTCCGTGTTTGGCTGGTTTGAAAATAGTCGTATTTCCCATAATCAAAGCGGGTATCAATAGACAGAAAGTTTCATTTAGGGGATAGTTGTAGGGTCCCAAACACAAAACAACTCCCAAGGGACCTCTGCGAATGTGCGCATGAACGCCCCCCTCTTTATCAAATCGAGCCGAACGTCGATCTAGGTTTTTATAGGCCTCTAGAGTATCGTATATGTAGTCTACCGTTCGGTCAAATTCTTTTTGAGCATCGGCTTTATTTTTCTCTATTTCCCACATCAATAATTCCACCACTTCCTCGCGATGCAATTTCATTTTCTCAACAAAGTTGGATAAGCATTTTAATCGATCAGCAACTCGCATGGTAGGCCACAACCCTTGTCCACGGTGAAAGGCTTTTTCAGCGGCGTTCAGGGCTTCCAAAGCGACCTCCGTTTCCATATCAGGAATGGATCCCAACAGGGTGGGGCCAGGCTCTCCTTGTTCGTTTTCAGTATAAATAGTAGAATAAACTTCCGAGGTATTCCCTTTCCAAGTTTTCAATTCTCCATTGACAAGGTATTCGGTGCAATGTACCTGATTCTTAAATCCTACTGTCTGATCAATGGATACAACTGTTGTGCTGCTCATTTATTTTTTGTTTCAAAATTACATAAAATAATTAAACGCTATTTAGGAATGTAGCATTATATCCATAAAAAAACGTCCTTTTGATAAAGGCTATAGTGTTTTGTTGAATTCCGTATCTTTTGTTCCTATAATTCGGCAGAAAAATGGTAAAAAAAATTGGCCTGCTTCTCGGCCCTTTGGTGTTCTTTTCACTTCAATACACCCCTCTTTTTTCTCTTTCGAACGAAGCTTTGCTGGTAGTGGCTTTGGCGGCTTGGATGATTGTTTGGTGGATTACCGAAGCTGTATCCATTTCCGTCACAGCACTATTGCCTTTAGTTATCTACCCCTTATCAGGGCTAATGAGTGTTAATGAAGTTGGAGCGAATTATGGTAGTTCCATCGTATTTCTCTTTTTTGGGGGCTTTGTTTTGGCATTGGCCTTGGAAAAAGTGAATTTACATCGGAGAATTGCTCTCAGCATTATTCATCGAACAGGAACAACACCCAACCGTGTGATTTTGGGCTTTATGTTGGCTACTGGTTTTATGAGCATGTGGATATCCAATACAGCTAGTACGGTGGTGATGCTTCCCATTGCCTTATCGGTGATTCAATTGTTGGTTCAGAGTGATTTTGAATTCACGGCGAACGAACAGCGTTTTTCCCTTTCAATTATGCTGGGTATTGCGTTTTCTGCCAATGCTGGAGGAATCGCAACGGTCATTGGAACGCCTCCCAATTCGGTCCTAATTGGACTACTGGAAAATGAATACAACATTCAAATTTCTTTTTTTAAATGGATGTTGATCGGCTTGCCTTTTTCATTATGTCTTATCGGGCTGATCTATTTCTTATTTACCCAAGTTTTGTTTTCAAATACCGGAATTGTATTCAAAACGGATGAAGACGTAATTGCACAACAATTGCAGGAATTGGGTCCTCTTCGTCGGGATGAAAAACACGTTTTAGTGGTTTTCGCATTAATGGTCTTCTTTTGGGTGTTTCGAACTCTAATCAATAGCTATATCCCCACACTGGGACTCACCGATACGATTATCAGTGTGGGAGGGGCCATTGCGCTTTTTTCCATCCCAAGTGATTTTCGAAACGATCGTTTTATATTGGAATGGAAAGACACTCAGCGGTTGGCATGGGGAATATTAATTTTATTTGGTGGAGGCTTGGCCTTGGCTAAAGGAATGGCCCAAACAGGGATTGTCTCTGCGATCACTGATGTAATTTCTCAAGCCGATTTTAATGTCTTACTCACTGTTTCACTACTTATTGCATTGATGCTATTCATGACCGAATTGATGTCTAACGTGGCCCTTGTTGCTGTCCTGTCCCCTGTAATTGCAGGTATTGCAATGGGATTAGACATCCCCATAATCTACATGCTTATTCCAGTGACCATGGCCAGCAGCTGCGCTTTCATGCTCCCCATGGCCACTCCCCCCAATGCCATAGTATTTGCTAGTGGATATATCAAGGTATCACAAATGGCGCGTGCAGGAGTATTGATTAATTTGTTGGCGATAGTGCTTTTGATTTTACTATACCAGTTTGCACTCCCTTTGGTCTTTTGAGCTAGACTAGAAACTGATATAAATCGGGTTGGTCATTTAAATATTCCCCATAGAAACCTTCGGCTTTCATTCGCGCCACAAGGGGAACAAAATCTTCAGCCGATTTAATTTGAATACCCACCACAGCGGGGGCATTCACGCGACTGTTTTTTTTAGAATATTCAAAAAACGTAATGTCGTCGGTAGGACCTAAAATTTTATTGACAAAATCCTTGAGAACTCCTGAACGTTGCGGAAAGCGGACAATGAAATAGTGTTTAAGGTTTTGATGCAACAAGGCGCGTTCTTTGATTTCGGGAGTACGAGTGATGTCGTTGTTTCCCCCACAAATAAGAACTCCTACCTGTTTCCCTTTAAGCTTAGCTTGGTACTGTTCTATTGCGGATAAAGCCAGGGCCCCGGCAGGCTCGGCTACAATTCCTTCTTTATTGTACAAATCCAAGATCTCCTGACAGATCCGACCTTCCTCAACAATCAAGCAATCGTCTAAGTGAGTCTGGCAAATTTGAAAACTTAATGCACCTACTTTTTTGACCGCAGCGCCATCGACAAATTTATCGATGCTGCGCAAAGCGGTTATTTTTTTGTTTTGTAGCGATTGATACATGGAAGGGGCCCCTGCGGGTTCCACTCCAATAATTTTAGTCTGTGGTGAGAGCGCTCTAAAAATGGTTATCATACCAGACACTAGCCCTCCGCCTCCAACAGGAACAAAAATGTAGTCTAAGGGTTTTTTAGCTTGATTGATGATTTCGAGTGCCATCGTTGCTTGCCCCTCTATCACATCCAAGTCATCAAAGGGATGGATAAACGGCGACTGATTTTCCTCCTGAAACTGACGAGCGGCTTTTTGGGAATCATCGTAGGTGTCACCTTCTAGCCGAATACGAACAAATTTACCCCCAAACATCCGAACCTGTTCAATTTTCTGGCGCGGTGTAGGTAACGGCATAAAGACGGTTCCTTTGATTTGTAAGTCTCGGCAAGAAAAAGCAAAGCCTTGCGCGTGATTACCTGCACTTGCACATACCAATCCTTGTTTGCGCTCGGCAGGAGTTAGCGTTACAATTTTATTATAAGCCCCACGAATTTTAAAGGATCGGACTTGTTGCAAATCCTCGCGTTTGAGATACACATCGGCCTCCATCTTCTGTGACCAGCGTTCCAACCATTGAAAAGGAGTCTCCAGTACAACGGAATGCAGTCGCTTTTGGGCTTCTCGAGCTCCCTCAAGGCTTGGCAGTTGCATTCCTTACACAATTTTTTTCATGGCTGTCATAGAAGCGCGAAGCTCATACCCAATCAATTCAACAGGGTGGTAACGAATAATGTCATTGATTTGGATCAATTGTTGGTTATCAACTCCGTTGTCCTGATTGGCCCCATAGGAACTGCCAATTACATCGGTATCGATGGATTTCATAAAGTCTTCCAATAAAGGTTTTGCAGCATGATCGAATAAATAACAGCCGTATTCAGCGGTATCTGAAATCACTCGATTCATTTCAAATAATTTTTTTCTGGCAATGGTATTGGCGATTAATGGGGTTTCGTGCAGCGACTCATAATAGGCCGATTCTTCTTTGATTCCCGAAGCGACCATCGTATCGAATGCCAATTCAACACCCGCGCGAACAAAAGCAATCATCAATACCCCATGATCAAAAAATTCTTGTTCCAAAATCTCCTGATCTGTATTTGCTGTTTTTTCAAAGGCTGTTTCGCCTGTGGCAGCGCGCCAAGTCAAAAGGTTTACATCGTCGTTAGCCCAATCTTCCATCATTGTCTGAGAAAAATGACCCGACATGATGTCATCCATATGTTTATGAAAAAGGGGGGCAAGGATCTTTTTCAATTGCTCTGAAAGTTCAAAAGCTTTCACTTTGGCAGGATTGGACAAACGGTCCATCATATTGGTAATTCCACCGTGTTTAAGTGCCTCAGTGATGGTTTCCCAGCCATATTGGATCAATTTAGAAGCATACCCGGCGTCTATTCCCTTTTCGATCATTTTATCAAAACAAAGGATGGAGCCGGTTTGCAAGACCCCACATAAGATCGTCTGTTCTCCCATCAAATCCGATTTGACCTCAGCAACAAAAGAGGATTCTAAAACACCGGCTCGATGGCCTCCTGTAGCTACTGCATAAGCTTTGGCTTGGGCCAAGCCCTGTCCTTGAGGGTCATTTTCAGGGTGTACCGCTATTAAAGTAGGTACTCCAAAGCCCCGCTTGTATTCTTCACGCACCTCAGAACCAGGACATTTTGGCGCTACCATAATCACTGTTAGATCTTCGCGAACTTGTGTGCCTTCCTCAACGATGTTAAATCCGTGCGAGTAGGATAGAGTCGCTCCTTTCTTCATTAAAGGCATGACCGCTTTCACCACGGAAGTATGGTTTTTGTCCGGCGTTAGATTGATGACCATATCGGCAGAAGGAATCATCTCCTCATAGGTGCCTACTGCAAAGGAATTATCTACCGCATTTTGATAGGACGCTCTTTTATTGTCAATGGCTCCTTGACGAAGCGTATAGGAAATATCCAAGCCGGAATCCCGCATGTTCAACCCCTGGTTAAGTCCTTGCGCACCACAACCCACAATGACAATTTTTTTGCCTTTGAGTTCGGCTACGCCTTCACTAAATTCATCGGTTTCCATAAAACGACATTGCCCAAGTTGGTTTAATTTTTCGCTTAAAGTGAGTTGGTTAAAATAATTAGCCATGTTTATCTTGTTATTTGTTCTTTTTAAAAGTATTTAATATTTCGGAAATCCCCATTTTAGATTTGGTAACAGAGATACGGCCTGAACGGACAAACTGAAGCAGTCCGTAGGGAGCTAAATCGTTGTATAGTTTTTCGGTCTCGTGACGAAAACCCGTTTTTTCAATGACAAAAAATTCGGGAGATACCGTGACAATATTAGCATGACTCTCCTTGATCACATTTTGAATGTGTCGTTCTTCAAACAAAGCGCTGGATTTGACTTTATAGAGGGCTGATTCTTGAAAAATAGTTTCTTCATCTGTATGGTAAAAGGCTTTGATTACATCTACTTGCTTTTCTATTTGCCCTACAATTTTTTTGATTTTTGTTTGTGTCATTTGAACCACGATCACAAAACGGAAGACATTTTTAATTTCCGAAGGAGAGGTCGAAAAACTTTCAATGTTAATGTGACGTTTGAGAAAAATAGCCGAAATACGATTGAGCAAGCCAATGTTATTTTCAGAATAGATTGATATGGTATACAGTTGTTTCTCTTCCATCTTATTCAAGCCTTATGTCTGAAACCGAGGCGCCTGAAGGAATCATCGGAAACACATTATCTTCTTTTTCAACACACACTTCCAGAAAATAGGGCTTTTCTGAGGCGATCATTGCTTGAACAGCTCCATCTAAATCTTCCCGTTTGGAAACCGATTGTGCATCGATATGGTAGGCTTTGGCAATACTGACAAAATCGGGATTGATCATTTCTGTAGAAGCATAGCGCTTGTCAAAAAAGAGCTGCTGCCACTGCCGAACCATCCCCAAGAAATCGTTATTTAAAACGACGATCTTTACTGGAATTTGACCTTGAAAAATAGTTCCCAATTCTTGGATGGTCATTTGATAGCCCCCATCGCCAATCACAGCAACCACTTCCCGTTCCGGAGCACCCATTTTGGCGCCGATGGCTGCTGGAAGCGCAAATCCCATTGTTCCCAGTCCACCCGAGGTAACATTGCTTTTAGATTTGACAAATTTGGCATAGCGACAGGTTACCATTTGATGCTGTCCCACATCGGTAACAATCACGGCGTCGCCTCCCGTATGTCGGTTGATGGCTTCTACTGCCTCTCCCATAGTCAAACCGGTTTTGGTTGGATTCAAATCCTGATGGATTACTTTTTGGTATTCGGTTTTTTGATGTCCCTCAAAAACAGCCAACCATTCTGGGTGGCTATTGGCTATCACCAAAGGAAGCAACTGAGCAAGGCTCTCTTTGCAATCCCCAAGAACGGCTATATCTGCCGTTACGTTTTTATTCACTTCGGCTGGATCAATTTCAAAATGAATGACTTTAGCTTGTTTAGCATAGGTATCTAAACTCCCGGTCACCCGATCGTCAAATCGCATTCCAATCGCGAGTAATAAATCGCATTCATTGGTTAACAAATTAGGACCATAGTTTCCGTGCATTCCCACCATCCCAACATTCAATGGATGAGCAGTAGGTAGGCCCGAAAGTCCGAGTATCGTCCAAGCGGCTGGAATCCCTGTTTTCTCAACCAAGGCTTTAAATTCTTCCTCGGCATTACCAAGCAGTACGCCTTGTCCCCAAACGATCATGGGTTTCTTAGCCGCATTTATCAATTCCGCAGCTGCTATTAGCGTCTCTTTTGTGAGCGTTGGCTTGGGAACATAGCTTCGAATACCTGTACAGGTCTCATAGGAAAAATCGAAAAAATCGAACTGAGCATTCTTGGTAATATCAATCAATACCGGTCCGGGACGACCCGAACGAGCAATGTAGAATGCCTTTGCCATAATTTCTGGAATTTCTTCGGCATGTGTAACTTGGTAATTCCATTTGGTTACCGGGGTGGATATACCAATGATATCCGTTTCTTGGAAAGCATCGGAACCCAATAAATGAGCCGCTACCTGACCAGTGATGCAAACCATTGGAGTAGAATCAATTTGCGCATCGGCAATACCCGTCACCAAGTTGGTGGCACCCGGGCCAGAGGTAGCCATAGCAACCCCAACACGTCCCGAGGTACGGGCATAGCCTTGGGCCATATGAGTGGCTCCTTGTTCGTGTCGGGTTAAGACATGATTGAGTTGGTCTTGGAACTTGAATAATTCGTCATAAATGGGCATAATCGCACCGCCAGGGTAGCCATACACCAAATCCACTCCTTCCTCAAGAAGGCAGCGAATTACAGCTTCGGCTCCTGAAATGTGCATTTTTTTGTTTGTTGTTGCCATAGTCTATTGGTCTGTAACACACCCTTCAGAGGCGGTTGCAACGTTCTTAATATATTTGAACAATACCCCTTTACTAAACTTATAGGGGGGTTGTTTCCATTTTTTTCTTCGATTTTCCAATTCGGCTTCGGATAGAGCCACGTCTAGCGTATTGGCTTCGGCATCGATTGTGATTTCGTCTCCAGTCTCTACAAGACCAATCGGGCCTCCTTCTTGGGCTTCAGGAACAATGTGCCCCACCACAAAACCGTGGGTTCCTCCAGAAAAACGCCCATCCGTAATCAAGGCGACAGACTTTCCCAGTCCCACTCCCATAATAGCAGCTGTTGGTTTGAGCATCTCTGGCATACCCGGGCCTCCTTTGGGACCTTCGTAGCGAATCACTACCACTTCTCCTGCTTGTACCTCCCCTTTTTTGATGCCTGCATTAGCTTCAAACTCTCCGTTGAATACTCGAGCTGGACCCTTAAATAACAAGCCCTCCTTCCCAGTGATTTTTGCCACTGAACCGCCAGGAGCTAGGTTTCCTTTCAGAATTCGAATGTGACCGGTGGGCTTGATGGGAGCCTCCAACGAGCGAATGATGGTTTGTCCTTCTTGTAAGGAGGGAAGGTCTGACAAGTTTTCTGCAAGAGTCTTTCCTGTGACTGTCATACAATCACCATGCAGCAATCCGTTATCCAACATGAATTTTAGTACGGCTGGAATTCCACCTACGGCATGTAGATCTTTCATCAAAAATTTACCGCTGGGTTTCAAATCTGCCAAAAAAGGAGTTGAATCACTAATCGCTTGAAAGTCATCGATTGTCAATTCAATTTCTGCTGCTTTGGCAATGGCCAAGAAGTGAAGGACAGCGTTTGTAGAACCTCCAAGTATGGCAATCAAACGCAGGGCGTTTTCCAATGCCTTCCGGGTAACAATATCTCGGGGTTTCAAATCTTTCTTCAGAAGTTCCAAAAGAGCTTCACCCACTTCATGACACTCCTCATTTTTTTCTTTACTAATCGCAGGGTTGGATGAATTATACGGAAGAGCCATGCCAAGTGCTTCAATGGCAGAAGCCATGGTATTGGCAGTATACATTCCCCCGCAAGCACCCGCACCAGGGCAAGCCTTTTTGATCACACTTTTAAATTCTTTCTCGTCTATGGTTCCTGCCACTTTCTCTCCCCAAGCTTCAAAAGCCGAGACCACATCCAATTCTTTCCCATTGTGGCATCCAGAGCCTATCGTTCCACCGTAGACCAATATACCGGGGCGGTTCAATCGCAACATCGCCATTAAGGCACCGGGCATATTCTTGTCGCAGCCCACTACGGTTACCACTCCGTCGTAGGACATGGCTTGCACCACGGTTTCCACAGAGTCGGCGATTACGTCCCTGGAGGGCAAGGAAAACCGCATTCCGGGTGTCCCCATAGAAATCCCATCACTCACACCAATCGTATTGAAAATCAAACCCACCATTTGATCAGCAGGCATGCCTTTTTTAATTTGCTCCGACAATCCATTGAGGTGCATGTTGCAGGGGTTACCCTCATAGCCGGTACTGGCAATCCCAACGAGCGGCTTTTGAAAATCATCTTCTGTCAAACCAATAGCATGCAGCATTGCTTGTGCAGCGGGTTGCGTTGGATCTTGTGTGACCTGGTGGCTGAATTTTGTAAGATTATTCATAGATTATTACGAATTTAAAGGCACTCGTGGGCTTGTGGCACACACATCCTAAAGTTGTATTACATTCAATGGGGGAATTATCAACATAACTAATTGAAAAAGAATGGATTGATAGATATATTTTCACACAGTCAATCTGCGGGAAAAAAACAACTTCCCCTGCTCCTGTTTTAATTAAATAACAAAATTAGACACATTTTCCCAGAGTTGGCGATATTTGTTTAAAAATTGGAAATGAAAAAGCGAAGTGTTACTGATGCCATTCGCCACAGAAGATCGGTTCGTATTCAAAGCGATCGACCCATTGAAGCTCCTTTGGTAAAAGCCTGTATTGAGAATGCCACCTTAGCCCCCAATAGTAGTAACATGCAATTATGGGAATTCTATCACATCACGAGTGCGACTGCTAAAAAAGAAATACGCGCAGCCTGCTTCAATCAATCGGCAGCCAAAACAGCCCAACAATTGGTGATCCCTGTCGTGCGAATGGACCTGTGGGAAACCCGATTGAAAGCCCTAAAACAAAATTTGATCGACCAATTTGAATCGGCCGAAGAAAGAAACTCTGAAAAAGAAGCCAAAGCCCTCGCTTATTTGGAAAAAGACCTACCCAAAGTGTACCAAAAAAAATCATGGTGGACGACTCGAAAAGAACAAAAAGAAGTCGTGAAAAAAGGGAAATCGAAAGCCGTTTATCGAGAAATAGGTGCTGAAAATTTGCGAATCATAGGGCATAAAAGCGTAGCCTTGGCGGCACAAAATTTTATGGTCAGTATGGCCGAAATAGGTTATGACACCTGTCCCATGGAAGGTTTTGATTCCGAACGGATAAAAGAACATTTGGCCCTTCCACCTGAGGCAGAAATTTCTATGGTTATCGGTTGTGGAATCCGCGCCGAAAATGGTATTTATGGCCCGCAATTTCGACTGCCCTTGGAAAAAGTCTATTTCGAAAAATAAGCCTCACTCCACAAAATGCAATTTAAAGGGAGTCCCAGTTGTCTGCTGGGCCAGAAAATTCATTTCCTGTTGATCTAAAGACAGAACCCTTAGGTAGCCCCCAGTCACTTGGCCGTCAGCCATGGCCACGGTCAATCCTCCTGCGGTAGTCAATTGAATCGTGCCCGGGGGAATCACCCCACTCAACGGCTGAAAGTCTAAAGCACTCACAGAGCCTTCCAAACGATAACCCATTCGGTTGTTGCTCCCTATTACAAATTGCGTTTTTTTTAATTCACTTTGCAGTTTTAGGGGACATTGATCCCAATCGATCCCTGGCCGTACCCGGAGAAACTTACGTTCTTCTAATGAATCGGCCTCCTCTTGATTCTTAGCAAGCAAGGGATCGGGGAAGGACAGACTGGAAACAAATGGCAATTGATCTCCTTTTTCCAAGCGTCCACTGGGCGTAATAGGTGCAAATTGAGACGCACTCCCCAGATACTTTCGGCATTGCAAGCCACCCAAAAAGGACAGGTAGGCTCGGGCTCCTTTTTCTATTTTTCCGATTCGAAGTAGATCGCCCAAGTCACACAGAAAAGGAAGGCCCATCGGTTGCTCCTTGTCATTGTGAAATAAAGAAAGAGGCGCACCGCTCGCCGCCACCCATACAGGGTCATTGAAGAGAAGTGTGGGGCCCGATAGGGTAATTTCCAAACTCGCCAAAGCAGGGACATTTCCTACGATCCGATTCGCAAAATTAAAACTGGCCCTGTCCATGGGACCAGATAAGGGGACTCCCTTGGAACGCCAGCCCGGTCGGCCACAATCCTGTATACTGGTATAAAAACCCGATTCAATGACTTTACAATACGATTTTTTCATCTTGGTAATTCGGTATGTACCTTGGCTTGGTCTTTAGTTTTTTATAGGTGTGAGCATCCACTTCTTTCCATTGAATCGTATCGCCTGGCTCCAAAAGAAAAATGGGTTTGCGGTTGCGATCAAAGAGAGAAACAGGGCTAAGCCCGATGATCTGCCAGCCCCCAGGACTGTTCTGTGGGTAGATGCCTACATAGCGTTCTCCAACAGCCACTGCTCCCACGGGAACTTCCAGTGCGGGTTTTTCCTTCCGTGGTAAGTGAAGCGAGGACGGCAAGCCTTGTAAATAGACAAAGCCCGGTTGGAAGCCATAGAATTGCACCTTGAGAATGTGACTGAGAAAAGCTTCCCAATAAGCAGCAATCGCTTGGGTATCTCCCTTGAAATAATCCTCCAAATCATGACTCGTTTCCGCGCTTTTGTAGAATGGAAATTCCCACTTTTTATAGGAAAATACGGAACGTTGGGCAGTGGCAGCCCAGGTTTTTTCTAAAGCAGTTTTCAAATCATCATCGGTGACCTCTTTGTTAAGTAAAATCAAAAAACCACGAGGCTCGGTAATGGTCTCATTCAAAACTTTGCTCAGGCTATCTTTCAGTGCAAGCACCCAGGCTTGCAATTGCAACATCTGCTCTTGCCTATCCACCGGTGTTTCCAAATGGACAAAATATTGTTTGGCGTTTGAAAAATGGAGTGTGTATCTCATCTGAGTGCCATTTGAGCCAGGACTTGAGCGTGCTGTAAGGCCTGCGGTGTGTCACTGTGTAAACAGACTGTTTGACAATGTCGAATTAGAGTTTGGCCCGTATCGGTTACTGCCTCCCCTTTACAAAGGCTTTCGTATTGTGCCACTATCGCCTCCGTAGTCGTTAGTACTGCAGCGGGCTGAGAGCGAGACAGCAATGCTCCCGAATCGATATAGCGGCGGTCTACAAACCCTTCCTCCCAAACAGAAAATCCCGCTTTTTGAAGCTGTTTCACCCAGGGGCTCCCTGCTAGCGCATAAACAATTCCTGAAAAAGATAGGTTTTGCAAGACTTCGATTACTTGTTCTCCCAGTTCACTATTATTAGCTAGGTCATTGTACAATGCGCCGTGCGGCTTTACATGATGCCATGCGGCGCCTACCATGTCCAAGCTATTTTGAAACAAGCGGAGTTGGCTAAAAAGGGCTCTTTGCAAATTGGCCTTTGAAAGAGAAAGCGATCGCCGGCCAAAATGTTCTCGATCGGGATAGGACGGATGTGCCCCGATATGAACCCCTTCTGCCAAGGCCCATTGCATCACTTGCAGAAGCAGCTCAGGAGAACCAGCATGGCCACCACAGGCAATATTGCAGGAGTCTACCCAACGCAATAATTCCCGGTCCCAGGCACCGCCCTCCCCCAAATCCACGTTTCTATCCATAGAAACCACAAGATAGAAGGAATTTCTTTTTTTAAGAGGGAACGAAAAAGTAAAATTTGGTTTAATACAATAGACAAGGTTTCTTTGTGGGATGTTAACCATTGAGGCTATATAATTCAAACAAGCGTTTACCTTCAATTGGTGGTGGCTCCACGGCTTTCAGCATCGCAGCAGTTTGGGGATTTCCTTTTTTCAGTATCTTCCTATACCCAAATTGCAACCCCATGAAATACTTTCTACTATCCCTTTTGCTGGTGGGTCCACTCAGCGCACAGATTCGCAGCGAACGCCATCTCTTCCACACGCGCTATTATGAAGGAGACCGCCAGCTTAGCCCTGCCCAACTGCGACAGCGATTGGAAAGCAATCCATCCAGCGTACAATGGGCCCAGCAAGCCCGTCGCCAACTGCGCCCTGCCCGATGGCTCCAAGGCGCTGGGACCTTGGTCTTGGGCGTGCAAACCGCCCACTGGGTGAGCAACGGCAACACCCCCAAATGGCAATGGTCCCTCCCGGCCCTAGGGGCGTTGGGCTTTAGTATTTCACTCGAAAGAAAAGGCCGAATGAAACAGCAACAAGCCCTGCAGCGGTTTAATCAACAATTCAAGAACAAAGAATGA
>DQCR01000023.1 GCA_003533785.1 Flavobacteriaceae bacterium | reverse complement strand
GTCGATAATTCCATTGAAAACCCTGCAATTTTTGCAGAAACAAATATCATGGGAACCCTCAATCTACTTCAAGCCGCTAAGGAGTATTGGCAAGATAATAGGTCTCATCATCGCTTTTATCACATTTCTACGGATGAGGTTTTTGGAAGTCTAGGCCAGACAGGAACTTTTTCGGAGAACACCTCCTACGACCCACGTTCCCCTTATTCAGCCTCCAAAGCCAGCTCCGATCATTTTGTTAGGGCCTATTACCACACCTATCAACTTCCTATACTGATTTCCAATTGTTCCAATAATTTTGGGCCCCATCAACATGCTGAAAAGTTGATCCCCCTTTTCATTAAAAATATTGTAGCAGGCAAAAAATTACCCATCTATGGGAAGGGTATCAATATTCGTGATTGGCTCTATGTCAAAGACCATATTAGTGCCATTGATTGTATTTTTCACAACGGTACCCCAGGAGAAACCTATACCGTGGGAGGTAATAATGAACTTCGAAATATTGATCTGGTCCATCAATTAATTCTTCGATCTGACATTTTATTGGGAAACCCAAAAGGCACATCGGAAGTATTGATCTCTTATGTCACAGACCGAAAAGGACACGACTATCGCTATGCGATTGATGCTTCCAAACTAAAAGATGAGTTGGGTTGGGAACCAAAAACTTCCTTTGATGATGCGTTAGAAGAGACGATTCTTTGGTATCTTAATCAATACAAATCTTAAAGAAATTCAGTTATGTTTAATCCAAATGCAGGCCTGCTGATGTGGCGGGTAGTCCTCTCCTCATTTTTCTTAACTCATGGCCTCGATAAATGGCAACGATTGTTTGCAGACCAAATAGATTTTGGTGATCCCATAGGCTTGGGACCTGCACTGTCTTTATATCTCGTTGTTGTGGCAGAAGTTTTTGCTCCTATTTTCATTATTATGGGCTACAAAACCCGATGGGCATGCCTATTTCCCATTGTGGCGATGTTCGTAGCGGGGTTTATTACCCACGCAGGCGATCCTTTTCCAGAAATGGAAAAAGCCCTCCTGTACCTCTTTGGTTACATACTTATCTTTATGACAGGTCCAGGACAATATTCTTTGGATTATTTGATAGATCGAGAACGTAGATAGGAATTGACTTCTACTCTTGTAGATTGAAGCAAAAACCGTATATTTGCCGTCCAAAAACAGACCAAAATGTACGCAATTGTAGAGATAGCAGGGCAGCAATTTAAAGTTGCGCAAGACCAAAAGCTTTTCGTACATCGTCTCGATGCAAAAGAAGGAGCCAAGGTTTCCTTTGACAATGTATTATTATTAGATGATGGAAAGAAAGTGACTGTTGGCGCCCCGGCTATAACAGGTGCTTCCGTAGAAGCCAAGGTAACCCATCACCTTAAAGGAGATAAGGTTATTGTATTCAAAAAGAAACGACGCAAAGGATATCGTGTCAAAAACGGACACAGACAAGCCCTAACAGAATTGATTATTGAACGAATTACGGCTAGTGGTGCCAAAAAAGCGGCAGCGCCTAAAAAATCAGCTCCAGTAAAAGAAGAAAAACCAAAGGTCAAAGTCGCAGCCAAAAAGGAGGTTCCTTCTAAAAAAGAAACAACGCCTAAGAAAACGGCCCCTAAAAAGACGGCAGCCAAATCAGATTTATCTTCAAAAACTGTTGCCGAACTAAAAGCAATGGCAAAAGACAAAGACATTGCAGGCTACTCTTCCATGAAGAAAGCCGACCTAATCAAAGCATTAAGTTAATCTAATAAAAACCAATAATCATGGCTCATAAAAAAGGAGTAGGGAGTTCTAAAAACGGAAGAGAATCCGAATCGAAACGCCTCGGGGTCAAAATCTTTGGGGGACAAGCCGCACGAGCTGGAAACATCATCGTTCGCCAACGCGGCACGGCTCACAACCCTGGTGAAAATGTGTACCTGGGGAAAGACCATACATTGCATGCTAAAGTAGACGGTGTGGTGCAGTTTACTAAAAAGCGAGACAACAAATCATATGTGTCTATCCTCCCATTTGAAGCGTAAACAGCTTTAAAAATTAAGAATATAAAACCCATCAAATGATGGGTTTTTTGTTTCTATTCCAAGGCTGCATAAATCCATTTATTGAGCTGTTTACCATACTCTTGACTGTATGGGAATTTTTGGGTCATGAGTATAGCTGCAAAATTCTTCTTGGGATCCACAATAAAATGGGTTCTGAAATAGCCATTCCAATAAAATTGTCCTTTCTTTATTGGGCTTACGTTTCCTCTTAAAACACCAAATCCATATCCAAACCCTCGAGAGTTTCCCAATAGATTTCCAACCATATTGCTTCTCATTTTTAGAGCCATTTCTGGGGATATAAGCGTTTGATTATTCATCTTGCCTTGATTCAAAAATAATTGGCAAAACTTTGCGTAATCTTTAGGGGAAGAAAATAGCCCATGGGTTCCCCCAAAGACTGTATTGCCCTTTGTCGGTACTTGTTCTTTGCTTATCTGAATATTTCCATCAGCTCCAACCACATGTAATTGCATCATCCTTTTGGCTTGTGACTCTGATAAATTATAGCCTGTATCTTGCATCCCTAGCGGATCAAAAATATATTGTTTTAAATAACTGGGAATGCTTTGTTGGCTTACCCGTTGCACAATTAGAGCTAGTAAGTCAGTACTGGCACTGTAATGCCATTGGGCACCTATCTGTCCAATAAGGGGAAATTCTAATAAGGTAGCGACTCGACTTTCAATAGTGTCATGCAACGTATAATCAAGGGTTTCACCGTATAGGGCTTGAAATAACTCTTTGTCTAAAAGAGTGTTTCCCAAGCCATGTGATAACCCGCCAGTATGGGTTAACAAATGTTTAATCTGAAGGGTTTTTTGAGCCGGGACGAAGGGGCTGTTTTTGCCCTTTTGAGGGTTTTTTGTGATTCGTAAGTTCGATGCTTCTGGGATATATTTGGCAACGGGATCGTCTAAAGCAATCAAGCCTTGGTCTACCAATTGCATGATGGCTAAGCTTATAATTGGCTTGGTCATCGATTGGATATAATAGAGGCTGTTTTTTTCTAAAGGAGTTTTTTCCTCAAGGTTTTGATAGCCCTGTACACTGTGCCATACCACGGTGTCATTTTGAAAGATCAGGACTTCTACACCGGCTAATTTCTGAAAATTAATTTCTTCTTCTAGGAAATCTTCAAAGGCTTTCAGTTTCTCCTTCGAAAAAGAGCCAATCGTCTCTTGTGCCGATAGAGGATTAAATAATGAAAGTAACAGTACGCTACACAAGAAAAAGCGAATCATAATATATTGGGGTTTTCTCAAAGATAAGAAAACAAAAAAACCCACTTTAAAGTGGGTTTTTTATAGAATATAGACTGTCGTTATTAGTAACGATAGTAGTCAGGCTTGTAGGGTCCTTCTACTGTCACACCAATGTAACCTGCTTGCTCAGTGCTTAGGCTTTCCAATTCAGCACCTAAGTTTTTTAGGTGAAGCGCAGCCACTTTTTCATCCAATATTTTAGGTAACATATAGACTTTATTTTCATATTGTTCGGAATGACTCCACAACTCAATCTGCGCTAGAGTTTGGTTGGTAAATGAGTTACTCATTACAAAACTAGGATGACCAGTCGCACAACCCAAATTGACTAAACGTCCTTCCGCCAGAACAATAATCTCTTTTCCTTCTTCCAAAGTGTAGAGATCTACTTGTGGTTTAATTTCTGATTTACTCGCTCCGTAGTTTTCGTTCAACCAAGCCATATCAATTTCATTGTCAAAATGTCCAATATTACAGACAAGGGCTTTGTCCTTCATCGCCAAAAAATCAGGACCCTTGAGAATGTCTTTGTTCCCTGTAGCAGTGATCACGATATCCGCATTGCCAACTACGGTAGAGAGCTTCTTAACCTCAAAGCCATCCATAGCGGCTTGAAGGGCACAGATAGGATCAATTTCAGTAACGGTGACAATGGCACCTGCTCCACGAAATGAGGCAGCCGTTCCTTTCCCAACATCTCCATATCCGCAAACAACCACACGTTTCCCAGCCATCATCAAGTCTGTCGCCCGGCGAATAGCATCCACAGCAGATTCTTTACATCCGTATTTGTTGTCAAACTTCGACTTGGTAACCGAATCGTTTACGTTGATCGCGGGTAAGGGTAGGGTTCCGTTCTTCATTCGCTCATACAAGCGATGAACCCCAGTAGTCGTTTCTTCAGAGAGCCCTTTTATCTCTTTTGCCAACTCGGGAAAACGATCGAGTACCATATTGGTCAAATCACCTCCGTCATCGAGGATCATATTTAGGGGTTCTTTTTCTTCACCGAAGAATAAGGTTTGCTCGATACACCAATCAAATTCATCCTCATTCATTCCTTTCCAAGCATAGACAGGTATTCCAGCAGCAGCAATTGCAGCAGCAGCGTGATCTTGGGTAGAAAATATATTGCAAGAACTCCAAGTTACGTCAGCACCTAGAGCCACTAATGTTTCAATCAATACAGCGGTTTGTATTGTCATGTGTAAGCAACCAGCAATTCGGGCGCCTGCAAGAGGTTGGCTGTCTCCATATTCTTCGCGTAAGGCCATCAAGCCTGGCATTTCGGCTTCGGCCAAATGAATTTCTTTTCGACCCCAATCTGCCAAACTAATGTCTTTTACTTTGTAGGGCAGGTAAGTGGCATCTGTTTTCGTTTCCATAGTTCTATATTTGTAAATAGATACGCAAAATTACAACCTTTTTATACCACCACCCAATGCCCTTTGCATTTCACCATTCAATCAGTACTGTAGCAAACCTTTGGGTTTG
>DQCR01000006.1:12258-21566 GCA_003533785.1 Flavobacteriaceae bacterium | reverse complement strand
TCCTACAAAACCTCTAGTTCACACCGAATGCATAAAATCCTTTTTCTGAATTTTTGGGTTTTATGCATTTTTTTATTCAGTGATGTATTGCGTGTGATCCACCTTGCAAAGAGGTAAAGTTCTCTCAGCATGAACTTGTTTTATGAACCCGTTATAATTGAGTATGTTAGAAATAAAACGTTGGACTAAGGTCGAAGAAATACACCAGCTAAAGGCTTTGCAGGATAAAAACTTAAAATCAAAAATCAATCAGGCTGAGCAAAAGAGTGAGGGGTTTTTGACGGCCTCCTATTCAGTAGAATTTTTAACCCAAATGAATCAACTCCATCCTGCTATTCTAGCCAAGGATGGGGAAGAATTGGTTGGTTATGCCCTAGTCACCACCGCATCAATCAGAGGGCATCATGAATTGCTAGATGATTTGATTTATCATTGCGATCAGGTTCATTACCAAGGGGGTCCTCTAGCCAAAGCTCCCTATGCCATAGTGGGCCAACTGTGTGTAGCTAAGGCCTATCGAGGACAAGGAATTGTTCAGAAACTCTACCACCATTTCAAGACTTGTATGGAGCAGGATTTTTATTGTTGCATTACCGATGTGGATCGAAACAATCCCCGTTCCTTAAAAGCCCATCTTAAATCTGGCTTCGAAGTGGTTGGAAGCCTTGCATACGGTGGAGCCGAGTGGGATTTGGTATTATGGGACTGGAGGGCTTAAATCCCTTAGTGGCTACCGACAAAACCTTTGAATAAAATGAAAACGGTATATTTTTGAGAATCCTTTAAGAACCCCTATTTTTATTCGCTTAGTTCACAGGTTTTTTTTATTTGTAGTCAAATCATTATAATCTAGAGAGATCTGCATTCATAAATCAAGAGTTAGAAGGTAAAACATTCAGTATGAGAAAAGGGTTAATTATTGGAGCGATCTTAATCGTAGGAACAATAGGAGGATATGCACAGCAATTTTCTGAAAGGATAAAACCCTTACAATATCGAAATATTGGACCCTTTCGGGGTGGGCGTGCCAATGCAGGAACAGGGGTTGTTGGAGATCCAATGACCTATTATATGGGAACCACTGGTGGTGGTGTTTGGAAAACCATCGATGCCGGCCAACATTGGGAAAACATATCTGATGGGTATTTTCAAATGGGGTCTGTTGGAGCCATAGCAGTTTCAGAAAGCAATCCGAATATCGTATACGTTGGAATGGGAGAACACGCTCCCAGAGGGGTCATGACCTCTCATGGTGATGGCGTGTATAAATCTAACGATGCAGGTAAAACGTGGGTGCATCTTGGATTGGAAAAAACACAACATATATCTCGGATCGTGGTCCACCCTAGCAATCCAGAAATACTCTGGGTAGCTGCACAAGGAGCATTACACGGTCCGTCTATAGACCGAGGAATATACAAATCCACCGACGGGGGAAAAAGTTGGAAAAAAACCTTGTATATCAACACCCTTTCAGGGGCGAGTGAATTGTCTATAGACAAAAACAATCCTGATATTCTTTACGCGGCCCTGTGGGAACACATTCGAAAACCTTGGAAGGTGGTTTCCGGAGGAGTGGGGAGTGGCTTGTACAAATCAATCGATGGTGGCCAGAGTTGGAAAACCATACACCAAGGGCTTCCCAAAGAAAAAGGAAAAATGGCGATTGCCGTTTCTCCTGCCAATTCACAAACGGTATTTGCTCTAATTGAAAGTGATTCAGCCCAAGAAAAAGGGGGCCTATTTGTTTCTCGAAACGCGGGAAGCAGTTGGACCAGGACCAGTGGTGATCATCGACTCATACAACGGGCTTGGTATTATATAGAGCTTGCACTCGACCCCGATGATGAGAATATTGTCTATGTAATGAGTGCTTCTACCTATAAATCTTCCGATGCGGGCCAAAGTTGGAAAGAGATTCCAAGCGCTCATGGAGACTACCACGACCTGTGGATCAACCCTGATAACTCGTCCAATATGATTCTAACTAGCGATGGGGGTTCGGAAATTACTTTTGATGCAGGCAAGCACTGGTCGCGAATTGATCATCTCCCTACAGCACAGTTCTATCGAGTGGCGACCGATAATCTATTCCCCTACAACCTCTATGGAGGGCAGCAAGACAATACATCGGTCAAAATTGCTAGCATTGGCATTGGAAGTAGCAGCATTGGTGTAAGGGATTGGACCCCCTCAGCAGGAGGGGAAAGCGCTTTTTTAGCGTTCGATCCGAACAACCCAACCCAAGTGATGGGTGGGAGCTATTTGGGAACAATTGAAATCTTGGACGTAGCTTCCTTTGAAAGTACCGAAGTCATGATTGAGCCCAATTTGTATCTGGGACTGGCGGCGCGGGATATGAAATACCTTTTTAATTGGAATGCCCCTGTTATACGATCCCAGCACCAAGAAAACACCTACTATCACTGTGCCCAGTATGTACTTCGAACCCAAGATGAAGGACTCAGTTGGGAGGTGATTTCTCCGAATCTCACTACACATCAAGATGCCAAACAAGGTAAAGGGGGTGGCCCACTCACCAATGAGGCGGTGGGAGCTGAAAATTATGGTACCATAAGTTATATGGTCGAATCCCCCCATGAAGCGGGTGTTTTCTACACCGGAAGTGACGATGGACTGGTATATCTCACTCGAGATAATGGGGTCCAGTGGCAAAACATTACCCCCAAAGGATTGGGAGAGACACTTGTTAATAGTATTGAAGTCTCCCCACACGATCCAGCAACAGTCTACTTGGCAGCCACACGCTACAAGTTCAATGACTTTACCCCATCCTTATATAAAAGCAATAATTATGGAAAAAGTTGGAAACTCATTTCCAAAACCCTCCCCCAAGGGGCCTACACTAAAGTGATTCGAGAAGATCACCAAAGGGAAAATCTATTGTTTGCGGGAACAGTGTATGGCGTGTATGCCTCTTGGGACGGAGGGGACCAATGGACTCCGCTCCAATTGAATTTACCAAAAACGCCTATTACCGACTTGAAAATTGCTCATGATGACTTAGTGGTTGCCACACAGGGTCGGTCTTTTTGGATTTTAGATGATCTAGAAATCCTTCGACAACTAGAACCCCAAGCCTCGGACGACTTCAAAATATATGAGGTGAATCCAGCATACTGGGCACATTGGTCTAGTTCTATGAATTCCAATTCTCCGACTGGGAAAGGCACTTTTGAAGGGGTGAACCCCGCTTCGGGAATGGTTATTTATTACGAATTACCCCAAGGGGAATCAAACCAGCCCATTCACTTAGAAATTTTTGATAGCCAAGGTACTTTGGTGAATGAATTTTCATCAATCAAAGAGGTCAACTATAGTAGTTATGAAGGAGGTCCTTCTAGAAAAAAAACATTAATGCATCGCAAAGGACTCAATCGTTTCGTTTGGGACCTGAGGCACGAAGGATTGCCAGGATCCCCCAAGGTATACATTGAAGGCAGCTATTCGGGGCGAAAAGCCGTCCCTGGAACCTATACACTTAAATTGACCCAAGGCAATCAATCGTTAAGCACACAAACTGAAATAATCCCAAACCCAGTTCATCGCATGTCACATGAAGAATACAGCGCCTATGATGAATTTATGAGTTTGGGGGAAGCCAATTTTATAGAAATGACGAGAATGACCAATGCCCTCTACAAGAATCAAAAGCGACTCGGCCAACTATTGAAAAGGCTGAATGAAGAAGGTTACAACGCTCTCTATTCCAAAGGCAAAGAATTATTGAATGAGATGAAGGTGTGGGATGCTAAGATGGTGCAGCGATTAGCAAAAGCATATGATGATGTGGAGAATTATGAAAATGGATTTACGGCGCATTATCTCACCCTACTCAATCAAGTGGACAGTGATACCCCTAGGCTCACTCAAGGAGCAAGAAGCAGAGTTACGGTATTGAACCAGCAATGGAAAGAGTTGAAAAAGGAGGGCGAAACGTTTCAAAAAGATAAAATTCCCGCCTTCAATGCAGCCTGTTTTCAATACGGGATGGGAGTCTTGAGTTCCAGTCAACCTTGAAAAAGAGCGCTGAAAAGGTAGAATTGTTTTTTTCTTAACACAACCCAATCTCGCCTGAGTCGTTACGTTTGTTCATTTTTCTATATTTGTAAAAAGTTGAAAAAAGAACAAAGCACTCTTGAGTGTGGTGTTTGATTAAGAAGATGAAGCAGCATTATATTGCCATACTATTTTTATCTCTTTTCGGAGCCGTGATTATTGTGAGTACAGTAGAGCGTCTCCATACCGATACTGCCCCCAACGAGATCACTTTGTCATTGGATTGGGATTCCGAGTCCGAATCCGAAGACAGTGAAAAGGAAATAGAAGATGTAGATAAAATTATCCCAAGATTTTATGATGCGCTTTCCATTTATGCCCATTCGATCATGCATAAAGAAGCGCTCCAACGAGTCCACATCATTCACGAAGAAATTCATTTACCCCCTCCTGAATTGAGTTAAATCTCTCAACCACCACCTTTACAAGTATACATCACTATTTATTATTTCACTTCCTATTGTGGAAGTAAAAACTACTTCATATGAAATCATCATTTATTCAAAATTTTAAAGCCGATTTACCCGCGAGTATCGTGGTCTTTTTTGTCGCCCTTCCGTTGTGTTTGGGAATTGCCTTGGCTAGTGGGGCTCCCTTATTTTCTGGCCTTATTGCTGGCATAGTGGGAGGGCTCCTAGTGGGCGCTTTAAGTGGCTCACAAATTGGAGTGAGTGGCCCTGCTGCTGGATTGGCTGCAATTGTTCTCACAGCGATCGGAACCCTTGGCGGGTTTAAAAACTTCCTTTTGGCCGTGGTGCTTGGCGGTTGTATTCAATTTGTTTTTGGTCTATTAAAGGCTGGTATTATAGGTTACTACTTCCCTTCTTCGGTCATCAAGGGTATGCTATCGGGAATAGGATTAATCATTATTCTAAAACAAATCCCTGTATTTTTTGGCTACCAAGTACCCGAGGCCGATTTTTCTTTTTTGCAATCGGACGGTTCCAATACCTTTACTGGGATTTCTACAGCGCTTCAATACATCAGCCCAGGAGCCACACTGATCGCACTGATATCTATGGGAATTCTACTTCTCTGGAGTCAAGTTTTGGCCTCCAAAGCCCGTATTTTTCAACTGATTCAAGGGCCTTTAGTAGCCGTTGTTGTTGGAATTATCTATTACGAGCTAACGGTCAACAATGCCTCTTGGAGTATTGCAGAAAATAATCTGGTTAAAGTGCCCATTCCTGAGGACATGAGTTCCTTTTTAGGACAGTTCACCTTTCCCAATTTTTCGATGATTGGAGAAGCTGAGATTTGGATAACGGCATTCACCATCGCTTTAGTGGCAAGTTTGGAGACGCTCTTGTGTGTAGAAGCCTCAGACAAATTGGATCCTTATAAACGGGTCACTCCCACCAACCGTGAGCTTCTGGCACAAGGTGTAGGGAATATTTGCTCTGGCCTCATTGGCGGCCTTCCTGTCACCCAGGTGATTGTTCGTAGTTCGGCTAACATCCAGTCGGGCGGGCGGTCCAAATTCTCCGCAATCATTCACGGGATATTTTTATTGGTATCGGTGGTGTCTATTCCCCAGTTGCTCAACAAAATCCCTCTTTCTGTATTGGCAGCCGTCCTTTTTATTGTGGGATACAAACTGGCGAACCCCACCACATTTAAGAAGATGATTGCCCTGGGATGGAAGCAATACGTTCCCTATTTTATTACAATTTTGGGGATTGTCTTTACCGATCTTTTGGTTGGAATAGGCCTCGGACTCATTGTTGGAATTGCAATTATTTTAATTAAAAGTTATCAGAATTCGCATTTCTTGCATCTTGAAAAATCAGGAGAGTCTATCACCTCTATCAAAATAACATTGGCAGAAGAGGTAACCTTCATTAATAAAGGTGCTATCCTCAACGAACTCAATGCTATTCCTGACGGAACGTCTTTGCAAATTGATGTGCGTCGGACGCGTTACTTAGACAACGACATTGTAGAAATCTTGGAAGATTTTCTCGAACGTGCTCGCCTCGACGATATTACCATCACCCTTATATCGGAAAAAGGAACTACAGAGAACCCTTCGAGTTTCACGACCTTTTTTAATCCCACTCGCAAAACAGCCTAGTGGGCCACTTTAGTTAAAAATTAATCGCTTTAAAAAGCAACAAAACCCAAAAATTATGAGAGCATTTACAAAAACAGATCAAGACCAAATAAGCCCCACCGATGCATTGACGCTACTTAAAAAGGGCAACGAACGTTTTTTGACCAACCAAGCGGTGGGACGCAACCTGTTGGATCAAGTATCCGACACTCAAAGCGGTCAATATCCCTTTGCCTGCGTCCTTGGATGTATAGACTCACGAGTCCCCTCCGAGTTGGTTTTTGACCAAGGAATTGGTGATATATTCAATGTCCGAATTGCGGGAAATTTTGTCAATACAGATATTCTTGGTAGTATGGAATTTGCTTGTCAAGTAGCAGGTTCTAAGTTGATTGTTGTCCTTGGACATACTTCGTGTGGAGCTATCAAGGGCGCTTGCGATCGGGTGGAGCTCGGTAATCTAACTAGCCTGCTCAAGAACTTTGATCCGGTGTTGGACAGTGTGGCCTATGAAGGAGATCGTTCTTCAAAAAACAAGGAATTTGTGGACAGAGTCACCGAAAAAAATGTACATGATACCGTGGCCAATATCAAGAAAAAAAGTACAGTATTGAGCACCTTATTTGAAGCTGGGGAGATTGACATCGTCGGGGCCATCTACGATGTAGGCTCTGGAAAGGTTAGTTTTCTGTAAAGCATGACAAGCCCTTCCATTCGAAGGGCTTTTTAATAGGGTCTTTCTCCTATAAAGTTACCTGGTGGACTGTAGCGTGCCACCACATAGGTCGCTCCAGATTCGGAGACGGCCAAGGCCATTCCAACTTCGGTCGTGTTTTTCCACACCATTTGGGTGTAGTGTCCAATGGCGGCAAAATCATTGGCACCCGAATTGATAGGGGCATAGGTATAGAGTTGTATCTCCTCATACCACGCTTGAGAAGCGTTGCGTCCGGAATGCTCTCGGTCGGTGGCTGTGGTCATGTATAGGTTTTCTCCCTGCCCTTCTCTACTGTTATTTTGGGAGTGATACATTTGTTCTCTAGATGCCATGTTTTTTGCCCATGCAGCGGCGTCATTAGCCAAGGCTTCGGACCACGTTAGTGGAGGAACCCCCACGTCGGTTCGGGCGTTATTATGAACCTGCAAAGCAGCGGCTTTGTCTTCTTCGGTTAGGGCGAATTCGCTGGCAACGTCTTTGGACTCTTTAGAGCAATGGATCAAAGCAAAAAAACTGAATAGAAATATCATTTCTCTCATGGGCATGGGTTAGTTGACAATGCACCGATCAAAGGTAAGGGTAAAATCATTCCAATCGGTGAGTTCAAAATAATCAGTTTGGTTTTCGGTGGTTTCCAAGACCAGGGTATGGTCTCGATCAAACATCTCGCCATAAAGAATTTGGGCAGAGTCCATAATAAAATTATAATCGACACCAAAACAACTGCAATAGAGAATGTCTCCAAAATGCAAGGTGGTGACTCCGTCGATTTCACTCCAAGAAAAAACTTGGTAGGTGCCGCCTCCAAAATCTAAAGAACCCACTCCTCCTGGATAGATTTGAATCTCTGTTGGGGCTCCTTGCAGAGCCGAATTGAGGGTATACCAGCAGCCGATAAAATCGCTGCTGTATAATGCTTCAAAGTTGGTATTGGCACTTTGAAGTTCTTCTACAATTCCATCCAATTCTTCGTTGGAATCTTGTATCGTGGCTATTTCGGTTGTAAGCATTTGCAACTGTTCTTGTAGGGCACTCACATCATTTTCCAATTTTTTGGAACAGCCTAGCACAGTTAATACGATCCCAAGTAAAAAAGAAATTCGACCAAACAAAATATAGGTATTTATCTGTTTCAATGATACAAGAAATTGGAAGAGAGAGAAACCGTGAGCGCTAAAAGTAATTAACTATTGTACTGTTTTTTTTCACAGACTCATTACCTTTCCCGCACTATTTTATATGTCTATGGAAATTGGTATTGATAGTTTTGCTGGGGTAGATATTCGACAAGGCTTGCCCACTGCTGCTGATCGGGTGCGTTCTGTCGAAGAACTCTTGGAGCGTATCGAACATGCAGATCGTGTGGGCTTGGATGTCTTTGGGATTGGGGAGCACCACCGTGATGAATTTTTGGATTCTGCCCCACACGTCCTTTTGGCTGCTGCGGCTGCACGGACCCAGCGCATCAAACTTACCAGTGCGGTAGCGGTTCTGAGTGCGGCCGATCCAGTTCGGGTTTTCCAGAATTATGCGAGCTTGGATTTGATCAGTCATGGCCGAGCTGGGATGGTCGTGGGCCGTGGTTCTTTTTCTGAATCTTTTCCATTGTTTGGCTACGACTTTGCCGATTACGACGCTTTATTTGCTGAAAAGCTGGACTTACTCCTTAAGATTCGCGATCAGGAAATAGTAACTTGGGAGGGGCAGTTTCGTCCGGCTTTACGAGACCAAAAAATAACTCCGCGTCCGTATCAAAAACAGTTACCCATCTGGCTGGGTGTGGGTGGAACACCGGCTTCTTTTATTCGTGCTGGGCAGCTTGGACTCCCACTAATGATTGCCATTATTGGAGGAGAAACCCATCGCTTTGCCCCATTGGTCGATCTCTATCGCAAAGCTGCAGCCGAAGCGGGACACGCTGCCGCCAAGCTGCGAGTAGGAATTCATTCCCTTGGCTATGTGGCTGAAAGCAAAGAAGATGCCGTAGCAGATTATTTTCCAGGCTATTCGGATACCTTTACCCGTATTGGTAAAGAACGCGGTTGGCCTCCGGTCACACGAGGCCGCTTCGATGCTCAAAACGGTCCTTTGGGAGCATTGCTCGTTGGGGGTGCCGAAGAAGTGGCTGAAAAAATAGTACGTCACAGCCAAGCGTTGGGCGGACTCTCTCGCTTTACTTTTCAAATGGACAATGCTGGACTCACCCACGAACAATTGATGCGCTCTTTTGAACGGATTGCCAATGAGGTGAAACCCTTGGTGAGAGAAATGCTGTCTTAGGACGAGCCTCCTTTGCCCTCCCCACTTCCGAGAAGATGTCGATAATTGTCTCTTCAATTTGGGAGCGATTGCCTATTGGGGTCGAGAGGTATTAAATAGAGCTTGCTTTTCGATTCTGAGGTTAAGAACCAAATCAAGATGGTATTTAAACGTTGATGCTGCAGCTTCAATATTTGT
>DQCR01000006.1:0-11924 GCA_003533785.1 Flavobacteriaceae bacterium | reverse complement strand
ACTCGGTTTTGATTCTATTTTTTTATGCATCAACAGCTTCAACTCTTTTTTTATGGTTTTGGGAATGAAAAAGGCTTCTGTTTGGGATGAAAATAAATGATTGCCAGAGATCGCTCGGTCCGATGAAGCCTCCCCCAAATCAAAGAAAGTATTCATCATATTATATTGCATTTGTTGCACCGAAGTTCGAAGCAACTTTTGTTCCATATAGCCAAAAATTAGCGAAGCAATTTCGGATTGGGCTCTGTTTTATCGGTCTACAATATTGGGTTTGAAAAGGGAACAGACGAATGGGTATTGAATATGAATCTATATGACGCCTACAATGACTTCAGATCGGAAACCCCAATGAGCTACAACGTAAACGGATCATTTGGAAACACCCTGATTCATGAATTGGGGCATATATTGACACTAAACACAGCCAATCAAGTAGCAGAGACCACCACCAGCGCAACCAGTAGCAGCTGCACGACCTTTTATGATGAGGCCTTCGGTTGTATGGAAGCGGATGCTGTATTTACTTCTTCCAGTACGGCCTACTATCAAGGACAAGAGCTCATCGAACCCGAATTTGTGACTACCTATGCGGAAACCAATATAAGTGAGGATATTGCTGAGACTTTTATGTATTATGTAGCCCAAGAAACAGTCCCAACGACGGATGCTTTTAGTAGTGGAGGGCTCTTTAAAATTAATTTCATTAAAAACAACAAATGGCTATCACCCTTTAAATCTTTATCTAATGAAATCCACACCGATTTGGAATCTAGTGAAGGTGCTTTAACATTTAAGACCCAACATCGTCATCGGCATAGAACGCATTGTTTGCCCGACCCTAAGACCTTAAAAGCAGCTGGCTTGGCTTGGCAATAACAACGTATTACTCACCTAACCTTTCTTAACAATAAAAAAACCCTCCAAAAGGAGGGTTTTATCTGGGTATAAAAAAGAGGGAGGGGTTAGTTCATAGACTTAACCAAAGTCAAGCGTTCCTCGCTGCGCCCCCAGTCCACTAAAGCTTCGTTATAGGCTTTGAGATCGGTTTGCCATGCTTGGTACCCAAACATTTCATTGTAGAGTGCTGCTAAATTCTTATCGCTTTTTTCAAACTTGGATTCTTCTCCAAAAGTATCGAAGGGAGAGACAATGATAAACATATTGGTATTGCCACCAGAAGCGACACGGAAGAGTCCTTTGACACCCGTCCATCCATATTTTTCATAGACTTGCTTCATCCGAAAATGAACATTCCAAAAGGCGGCTTCGCCCCCCGGCTTGACGATGCGCACCATTCGACGCAAGTGCTTGGCGGGCTTGCTTTCTGGGTTCCAGTTGTGGCAAGCCTCTTTGGCACGAAACCAGACGGTCCAACCGGTTGATTCCTCAACAAAAGGCGCCACATTTTCGGCCCAATAGGCATACTCCTTTTCGTTTTTGGATTCGTCGTTGTAAAAGTCCCAATCTTTGTAGCCCACAATGCGTTCATACATGCCTTGGTCTTTTCCGTCCATTACCTGATAGGTAATGATGGCGTTCTCCGGAGTGTTGTTAAATAGCTTGTTCTTTTTTGCAGCAGCTTTTTCAAAAGCGTCGCTTTGTCCTTGCTTTGCCTTCATTCGATAGGTTTGCCAGATTTCTGGATCTTGTGCTTGTAGGGATAGAGTGAGACCCATAAGCAAGAGAAAAAATAATTTTTTCATCAATAAATGGTTTATAGTTAATGAATTCAAGATACTTAATTTTTTAAAAGTCCCATTATATTTATAGGGACTAAATCAAGATTTATGGGACAAGAAGAATTGAACCACATTCACGTGATTGGAGATCGCGTCTTAGTGAAGCCCAGAAAGGAATCGGAGCGGACGGATAGCGGACTTTATTTACCGCCCGGAATCCGAGAAAAGGAGAAAGTACAATATGGCTATGTAGTCAAGTCGGGGCCCGGCTACCCAATTCCAACTAGCCTCGATGTGGAAGAGGAATGGAAGCCCGAAAAAGACAAGATCAACTACCTTCCCTTGCAAGTTCAAGAGGGGGACTTGGCCGTTTTTCTTCAAAACGGCTCATACGAGGTGCAATACAAATGCGATAAATTTTATATTGTGCCCCAGTCCTCTATTTTGATGATAGAACGAGACGAGAGCCTGCTCCCATAATAGGCCTGAAGCGACTAACGCTTCTCTATAGAGGGTTAACGCTTTATAATGTCTTTTTATGAATTATTTTGCATCGTTGCAGCCACTTTTACGTAGCGGTGAATAAAGTCCCTGCTTCCGTTTACAGCGCTTCAAACGGGCTGGGGCGCCACGGGGCTACTGCTTCTTTTTTTGAGCTCGCTTTTTTTTCTTTTTTTGGACTCGCTTCTTCGGACTTTGATAGGCCGCTTCTTTGGTGCGAACAAGGATAACCCCATTGGATCCCCGTGACCCGTATATGGCAGCACTGCCATCTTTAAGCACAGTAACCGATTGAATATCGTCGGGATTCAAACTATTGAAAAGTTGTGCGTCTTGGGTTTGCATTCCATCGATAACATAGAGTGGCTGGTTGTTGTTCCAAGTATTGTAACCTCGAACCAATACTTTCGGTGGGGCATCGATTCGACTGCGGTCGGCAGTGATTTGCACACCAGGCAATCGGCTCTGTACTTGCTCCAAGGAGTTGACAAAGGGAGCACTTTGAGACCAAGCCCATGCACTCGCAAGCACCATAAAAATAAAATTAAAACTCGGGCGCTGCATGATTCAATTTAAACGTTTCATTCTAAATATATTAATAAAATTGTAAATTCGTAGAAACCATAAATTACAATTCATGAAAAAAATCATTTTTTTATTGGCATTACTGTTGGCGAGTACAATACAAGCCCAGTATTACTACATTATGTATGTATCGGTAGCACCAGAAGATGTTGCTGAGTTCGAACGCAAAGAAATGGACTATTGGTCGGAGGTCGCCAAATCTCGTATTGAAAAAGGCGATCAATCCCTATGGGCTTTGATGAGAAAAGTAGGGACGGCTGGTAACAACAATGTGAACTATGCTTTTGTCAATGGCTTCCCTTCTATTGAAAAGATGGCCAACCCCAGCTGGGACGGTTCCTCCCTCGGGAATGTGAACCCTTCTGATGCGGCGTCTCCTTATGAAATTTATGAACTTCACAATTATAAAATTCTGAATAGCTTAAATGGGGATGGGAAATTCTACATATTCAACTACGCACGACCCAAGAACCTCAGTGGCTTTATCTCCGAAAATCAAAAGATATGGATGCCCTACCACAAGCGGAACATAGCCTCGGGCAACACTGGGATGACAGATTGGGGTATGGGCTACCGCATGTATCCTGCGGGACAAAATGAGTCTACCGTAATGACATGGGACGGCTTTGCCACCCTTGAGGACGCCATGAAGGCCTTGGATGTTCAGGACTGGACACCTCCAAAAGGATCTAAGATGAGTCAATACGACCCCGATGGTTTCCGATTGCGAGTGATTTGGGAACAGCTCAAAGTTGTTCAATAGATTACGATACAGAGAATAAATCAATAAAAAACCCTCCTGAATAGGAGGGTTTTTTTCAGTTTATAGGGGAGAACTACCGATCGGCTCCAGCTAGATCAAAGGTTGATTTTTCAAGATCAACATGACCAATGTGCAGGTAGATTTGATCTTCGTGCTGTGCTTCTGCAAGGTCCCAGAATTGTTTTCTGCTTTTGGCAGTACTGGAATCATTGGAAGCTGTGCTTACCGCTTCGGCAAAATCAATCAAACTGTTGTAGCAAAGCCAAACTTCAACTTCTGGGCCAGAACCCATATAGTGGTAGCTGACTCCTCCAGCAATTGATTTGCCACTTTCAATGGAGGGTTTTATACTCCAATCAAAAAATGCATTGCCCATTTCGGCCCAGCTTCCAGTGGAATTGTATCTGCCCACGGTCATTACAAAAGGGACATCAAAGTTGACATTCTCAACGGTCTCAAAACCGGTGCTGCTGTAGGCTCCTCGAATTTCATCGGTATGGCCATCGGCAAAAGAACGATACTCTTTCCATTCTTCGAGTACTGTGTCTTTTTCTTTCTTTGCTAGTGCCTTCATGGCATTGCGGATATTTTCCTCAGCAATATCACCATCCGCATGATAATCTTGCATGTTTTCGAATTGCTGATAGATAACAAAAGTGTGTCCCGCGCCATACCAATGGCGAAACAACCAATCGCCCGTTATTTTACGATTGGGCCCCATGGACATGTCGGTAAATTTTTTGTGCAATTCGATAAATCGAGGAATTTTGGCAACGGTGATTCCATTCAAATAGGTTGCCGATTCTATGGTCATTTTTTCCTGTGCCTGAAGGACAATACATCCCATTAATAGCAGCAAAAAGATATTTTTTTTCATTTATTATTTGGTTTATGATTGAAATTAAAGATACCATTATTTAAGAATAGCTCATATCCTTAAAGGGGAAAAAATGGAAAAGGGTCAATATTTTAAGCGGGGCCTTTTTGTACAAAAGTAATGGCATGGCCTTCTTTTCCAGCTCGACCCGTTCGCCCTATTCGGTGGACATAACTCTCTCTAGACCCTGGAATGTGATAATTGACTACCAAAGAAATATTATCGATATCAATACCGCGAGAGGCAACATCGGTGGCCACCATGATTTGAATCTTTCCCGATTTGAAATTTTGAATGGCCTTACTTCGGTAGTTTTGTGATTTGTCTCCATGGATTTCATCGACACGAAAATCCTTCTTTTTGAGTTGCCTGAAGAGGCGCGTGACTTGGCGTTTGGTGTCTAGGAATATAAGTACTTTGCTGTATTGCTTTCGCTGCAGTAATTCATGAAGAATTTCATTTTTTTCTTCCGTACTGTCAACCCGGATAATGTCTTGATAAATATTATCCGTATTGGACTCTCCTTGGGAAACCCGTACTTTTTCATACTGAGGCATTAGACTTTGGATGATACTGTTCTGTTTCTCAGATTGGGTAGCAGAAAAAAGAATGGTCTGTTGGCGATGTTGCATTTGATCGACAATTCGAAGTACTTCTTTTTGGAAACCCATATCGAGCATGGTGTCGAATTCGTCCAAAACCAAAACGGCAGTATCCATTAACTTAAGGGCTCGTCGATTGAGCATATCATTGACCCGGCCGGGGGTACCAATAATGATTTGGGCCTCACGGCGAAGTTTGGTGACATCCTTATTGATGTTGGTGCCTCCAATTAAGCAGTGAGAATAAAGTTGCAAGCCTTTGGTCAAGCTTTTAAATTCTGCTTCTACCTGTTGGGCCAATTCGCGTGTGGGAACTAAGACAATGCTTTTGTTGTTCTTTCTATTGTAGAGCAATCGTTCAATGATAGGAATGAGAAAAGCCCCTGTTTTTCCTGTTCCCGTATTGGCAACACCCATGATGTTTTCCCCTTCAAGAATCATTTCAATAGTCTTGTCTTGAATCTCGGTGGTGTTGACAAAGTTCTTTTTCTGCAGGCGTGCTTGCAATTTTGGATGGAGCGGGAGGGAGGCAAAGGTTCGGGTGACTACTGCTTTTTGTTCAGTCTGGGTCAGGCTTTTGTTAATTAGCGTATTGGGATCTAGGGTTTGTTTCTTAAACCTTCCCCCACCCCCCGATTTAGGTCGTCTGCTGTTCCTGTTGGGCTTGGATCGGAATGATCCCTTCCCTTGGGAAGGTCTGGAATCATTAAAAGGCTTATTGCTTCGGGCAGGGGATCGCTTTTTGGAAGGAGAATTGCTTCTTCGATTTGGTTTTCTCATAGAGTAGTATTACCCATCACAATAGCAGTGATGCGGCGCCCCAAGAAAAGGGGTTGCCCAAAACCGGAGCTGTAAGTGGAATGTTGCTTTTGATTTAATAGTGGCGCTGTTTAATTCAGCTTTTGGCAAAAGTACTACTTCCCGGCACGCTGACCTAATCCCAAAAAAGAATCCTATATTTAGTGATCTCTCAGTCCTCTTGAGTGATTGAAAACCCAAAAGAATGAAACAAATAACCTTCTTAGTACTGATCTTCTTTGTCACTTTTTCTATTTTCTCACAACCGATGGAAGCAGAAGCGATTCTTGAAAAGAGTATTGCCTACCACGATCCACAAGGGCGCTGGCACACTTTTGTAGGTAATTTGACCGTCGAATCCCAGAGTCCCAATGCGAGCTTGCGAACTTCAGTAATTCAATTGGACTTACCCAAGAATAATTACCAAAGTACAGTTCGACAGGATGGAAATACGATTGTTTCGAAATGGGACAACGGTCAGTGCCAGTATTCCATCAATGGAGAAACACCTTCTTCTCCGGCCCTTGCCGAAAAATTTGGGCTAAACTGCGACCGTACAACTTGGCTCCGGAATTATTACCTCTATCTCTATGGCTTACCCATGAAGCTTAAAGATCCAGGAACACAATTACATCCCGAAGTAGCTGAGGTGGAATGGATGGGCGGTTTGTATTATCGCCTCCGGGTTGACTATGATCCCAAGGTGGGGAACGATCGATGGTATTTCTATTTCGATACCACTACCTATCAATTGCGACACTACCAATTCTATCATGACGAAAGCCAAAACGATGGTGAATACATTCTACTTGCAGAGGAGCAGGAACTACAAGGGATGAAGATCCCCAAAACACGAGCTTGGTATACCAACAAAGAGGGGGTGTATTTGGGAACGGACACCTTGGTTGACACTAATTAAAGAATAGCATCTGATTTTTTCGCATTGCATCGATGGCACAACATCTGAAGGTTATTGGGTTCTTTGCCTCCGCCTCTGGAAAATGGAAATATGTGATCGATTGTCAAATCAGTACGGCTTCCGCATTGTTGGCATTGATGGTTGTCGCGTTCCAAAATCATTTTTCGTAGTCGAGAAGAAATAGCTCGAGAACGTTTTTTATTTCGTTCTTCTTGCAATCGTTCGTAGGACCACCCTTTGCTTTGGGCATAGGCGGAGTCCTTTTTTTGGAGTTGTTGTTGTTTCCACCTAGCATAGGGACCAAAGAGGAGAAACATCCCCAGAAGGGCCACGAGGAGCGCACCCAAGGAATAGGGAATCGAGAATGAGGATAGCACACTTTCCATGGAACCAAAACAGGTTTAGTTGCGTTCTGTAATTTGGCGGTAGAGTTCTTTGATCCGGATAGACACATAGGCGGTGAAAAGAAAAGGAAATACGCCGTGAATCAATGCCACCCCTCCCCACAGAATTAATTTTAATCCCGTCTTGGCGGCAAACCCAAAGTGTTTGATATAGCTCTCCCCCACCTGATGCGGATGGGCTGTAAACGGATTTTTCATCAACGAAAGATACAAATCAAGAAGAGCAAAAAAAAGAAGAAGCCAGCCGCATCAGTTTAGGTAAAATGGTTTGTTTACCAATGGGATTTTTTTGTGATAATTTTATCTTTGAGTATAATCAATAAAAACCATAAACCGATGAAAAAAAGAACACGAGTATATAGAGTGGCTGCAATGGCCGTTCTATGCCTAACTGTTTTGAGCAGTTGCACCAGTAGTGGAGGTGTTTGGCTGGGAGAAGGAGAGGCCAATGGCAAAGCCTACACTTTCGGCACACCCACCGAAACGGAGATGCTTCAAGCTTTGGCCAAAGCGTATTCAGAAAAAGATACGGAAACGCTATTTTCTTATTATGCCGATGACTTTGTAGATGAAAAATCAAGAAAGGATTTGAGTGAATGGCTGGAATCTATGGAAAGCATCACGATGACTCCCTATAAAGTTATTCCTCTTCATCAAAAAGACGGCGACTTCAAACAAGTCTTGGCGTGGTCGAAAGAAGAACGCATTGCCAAAAACGGTTCTTACGAAAAATTGGATCTCATGGAACAGTTTGTATTAAATGAGGAGGGAAAAGTGCGTCGTTTTCGGCAATGGAAAGCGATTGATTCGGCCAACTTTGGCTATGCCTCAGGCGGGAAGTTTTACGGAAGAAAGTTAAACGACAATCGAGGGCGTCCTTTTGTTTTCTCCAATCGGAATGAGACTCAAATTATTGAAGACTTTGTTGCAGCTTACAACAAGATGGATGTTTCTGGGATGATGGAAGCCTTTGCCGATGAATTTGAAGTCAATGATTACCAAGGCAAAAAAGCGAAATTTAAAAAGGCAGATTTAAATAACTTTTTTTCTTCCTTAAAGTCCGTGCAGTGGGATTTGATTTCTATTGTTCCTATCAAAATAAGCAATACTGATGCTGCCTCTGGAGTGATTGTGTACGGTCACGAAAAGCGAGTTTCCAAAAAAGGGAAGGTCTGGGATAAAGACCTAATGGAAATTTATTATTTCAACCTGGAGGGAAAAATATCGAGCATGGTTCAATTTGCTAAACCCTAAGATGAAAAAGCGGTACCAAAAGACAATTAGAAACTCCTCCAGAACGGTAGAGTTTTTTATTGGAAATAAAAAAGTTAAACACTTGTAGGAAAATTTGTAAAAATTAATAAAAACGTTTAACTTTATGAAAAAGTTGTTAAACGTGAAATGGGAACGCAAAAAATTAGTTTATTTTGACAACGCGACCCAAAGAATCAGAATAGATAGGTATTCTTGGGCAAAAACTATGATGTCGTTGGTCTTAATGCTGATTTCAAAAAAATCTTGGTGATAGTTTTTGTCCATTTATATCAAACAAGTGTTTGACAAATTATAAATGCACGAACCTCCAGAGGGTTCTAAGGTTTCGTTGCTTATAGCTTCACCTTTTAAAACTCAACTAATGCGTACTTTCTATATATTCTATCTTCTTGGAGCATTCTTTTTTCTTTGGGCACAGCCAACTCAGTCAGTAGATAATTTTAAAATCACGGTGCTTTCCACGATGCTCTCTGATTTTTATTTAGGAGAGTGGGGTTTTTCTGCCCTAGTGGAAGTAGATGGTCAACGGTTGTTGTTTGATACGGGTTCTCGAGAGAATACGGTTTGGCAAAACGCGCAGCAGATGGACCTAGACTTGAACGGTATCCCCCATGTGTATTTAAGCCACAACCATGCCGATCACACCCGAGGGTTGCTCACATTGAAGAAGACCTATCCCACTTCTTTTGGGCAAGCCCATGTGGGAGAAGGGATATTCTATCCCCGACCCAATGAGCAGGGCGAAGCACACTACCTGCTTCAAAATAAGAAGCGTTTGGAGGCTTTGGGGGTTCGTTTTGTCAATCATAATAAGGTCAGTGAAATCATCCCCGGCGTATACACAACGGGACCAATTCCAAGAGTGTACGATGAAAAGAATTGGAGTCGCTTGGGTAAACTCATAGCCCCCAATGGAGATCGAATTGAGGACACCATCCCCGAGGATCAATCGTTATTTTTTGACACCGAAAAAGGAATTGTATTGATAAGCGGTTGCGGCCACGCTGGCTTGGTGAACACACTTACCTATATTCGCTCCATTTTACCTGGGCGCCCCATCTACAAAATCCTAGGGGGATTTCACTTGCTTAAACTATCGGATGAAAAGTTGCGCTGGACAGCCAGCAAGTTAAAAGAGTTTGGAGTGACGTATTTCGTGGGTGCCCATTGCACTGGGATCAATGCTACCTATTCTCTTCGTGAGTACATGGACCTGACCAAAGATCAGGTAATGGTTGGGTCTGTGGGAACGTATATCGATGGAGAAGGAATTCACCCCGGCTATATGGAATAAAAAAAACCCTCCGGTTTTGAAGGGTTTTACAAGCTGTTTTTCTAGTCAGTGGAGCTGATGAATTTCTCTAGTACGACCATTTTTTTCAACTGGCGAAGTTCGTTCCAGTCAAAGTCATTCTCTTGACGATCTTGGGCTTCAAAGTACCAATTTTGCAAGTAGGACTTATAGGAATCAAACCAGTCAATAGTGAGGTGTGTAAAAAGAATGTCGTCTCCATACTCACCAATGCGACGATGAAAACTCCAACCGACTCGTGCGGAATTGGCTGGGATTTTGGCGGTACGCTTGAGTTCTTCCTTTTCATAGGTTCCCCAACTTCCTTCTTTGGCGTGAATCATATTCAGAACCATGATATTGGGCAAATAATCCATTCCTTTTTTACGAACCATTCCATTGCCAAGATCGCTCCATTTGGCTTGTCCGATGCGATCGCGAATACTGTTAACTTTTTCTTGGATAGTAAGCCACTGGTGTTGTGACATCCCCACCATTTCATAGGCTTTGGTTCCTTGGTTGGGATATTTTTCAATATCGTAAATATAGGTGACCATGTGGGTGAAATCTTCTTGTGGGGTGTCTACTACTTTCCACACATCCCATTGAAGAAGATAGCCACGCTTGACCCGTTCCTTATGAATTTTAGCATAGTGTTCTTTGATAAATTCATCATAGGCAACAGGGTCTTTGGCATTGATAAACACACTGTCATACAGTTTGGTCTGTCCAATAGCTGGGCTTGCAATAAAAAGCAGAAGACAAATTAAGAGTAGTTTTTTCATTCGAATTGTATTTATGGTTGCTCTAATTTACAAAAAGAAAAAAAATTGTTTTTGATTTGGATGCCTCCAAGGGTTTGACGTAGAATTCAAGTAAGTTAAAAAAACAAAATAGTATTATCTTAGGGGAATAACCATAAACCATAAATGATGAAAAAAATACTTTTATTCGTATTACTGTTGGGTAGCCTTAGCTCCTATGCACAAGGCATTTTTGAAATTCATTACCGCCATGTGCCTGTAGAAAACATGCAGGAATTTGAAAATCTAGAAATGAACTATTGGTATAAAGTAGTTCAAGATGCTGTTGACAAAGGGAATCTCGTTGGATGGTCCTTCCACAAACGATTGGACGCTGGATTTGTTGATTTTGATGAAGATGCCCCAACCCACGCTTTTGTATTAGTCTACAAAGACATCGATCAATACTTAAATGGCAGCAAAGTATGGGAGAATGCCACTGAAATTTTGGGAGCAGATCCCAGTCGTTTCTCGACTCAAGAAATGTCAAAAACACTGTTTTTGCAGCGCTATGCTATTGTGGATGGACTAGGATCTTCAGAAAACGGGCAATATGCGGTTTGGAACTATGCACAACCCGACAATGTAGCTGGTTTTCTAGAAGAAAACACCAAGCTTTGGAAGCCATATTTTCAAAAAAATATGAAAAAATTAGGCATGGTGTCCTGGGGAGTCGCCAACCGAATTTATCCCCAAGGCCAAGATCAATCCAGTGTGGTCACTTGGGACGTATATTCTTCTCTCGGTGCTGCAATGAATCAATTGGCAGGTACGGAATTGGATCCAAAAATTGCTGCTCAATCCAAAATGTCGGAATACAACCCAGACGGATTTCGATATCGAGTCATTATGCAAACACTTAAACGAACCAAATAAACACCAAAAAAACCCCTCTTTTGAGGGGTTTTTTATTGCTATTGTGTTTGGTTTTTACTCTGTCATTTGAGAAAGTACTCGCTTGGCATTGCTTGCAAAGGGATAGTTCTCTACCGCTTTGGCGTAAAATTCCATACTGCTTTCTTTGTTTTCATTTTTAAGATGATATTCCCCCATAGAATCAAAAGCATTGTAGCCGCTGGGATAGGCGGCTATATAGTCTGAAAACGCCTTCTCGGCCCCTTCCATATCTCCTTTGGCCATCAATTTGTAGCCCAATAAGTTTAATAGGTTTTCATAGGGATCGTTGTTGGATTTGGCTTGGGTAATAAAAGTGTTGATGGTTTCGATGCTTTGATCGGTATCTTTCATGGTGTGCACATAGAATTGCTGGATAAAATAGCCCTTGGGTTCCATTTCATGCATTTTCTTCCAGAGCGAATGGGCTTTGGATGAGTCAAAATAGCCCCAGTAGCCATCGGGTTCTTGATCCAGTAGGGAGACAAATAGCTTGGAGGTTTCGTTGTTGTTGGCTACATTTTTCTTGGCTT
>DQCR01000009.1:13140-30358 GCA_003533785.1 Flavobacteriaceae bacterium | reverse complement strand
TGCAAAAACCGTAGTAAGACTGACTGATGCTTTTAAAAACATTATAGGAATCAAAGACGCTTCGGGGGATATGTTACTCACCCAGAATTTGATTCGAATGACTCCCAATCACTTCCAAGTGGTTTCTGGTGAAGATGCCTTAACAGTTCCTTTGATTTTAGCGGGGGGAGTAGGAGTGATCTCCGTGGTTGGGAACCTGCTGCCCGATCGAGTAACTCAAGTCGTACAATGGGCTCTTACGCATCAGGTCAAAGAAGCCAATCAGGCGCAGTATGCCCTAATGGACTTAATTGGATTGCTTTTCCAAGAGGGGAATCCAACAGGCCTCAAAGGAGCGATGAGCTTAGAAAAATATTGCTTGAATACTTTGCGTTTGCCATTGGTCCCAGCATCCCCATCACTTCTCAACACTTTACGTCAGGTATTGACTCTACTTAAGGTTGTTCCCTAAAGTAACCCACGCATCACTACTCGAATGGATTTGGTGGTATAGATTAGTTCTACTAGCGAAGTATATCGGTTTATAAATCGTTTATTATCGACCAAGTCACCAAAGACTTCCTGTTGACTCAGAAGGGCCTTCCCATTGCTTTCGGTATTCTTTACGGCTCGGTACAATTTGTCTTTTTGGTCATCTATAATATCAAAAGGGCTCCTTTTTCGTTGAGTCTTTTGTCGCTATAAAAACACCATGTAAAACGTTCACTTAGCTTCGAAATTGAGAGATAATAAATGATCAAAGTGATGAAAGAAGTTCATAAGTAGAGAATTAGATAAGGGAGCTCATTTAGAATGATACAAAAATAGGGATCGAAGCGTTAAAGTTTTCTCAAACATTGCTTGCGATGTTGATTTACAGTATCTTTGTCGGCTGTTTGTTATACGAGATTCATGCACATTCGTCATCTGCCTTATGTCCTTTTAGCCAGTTCTCTATTGATAGGTTGTAGCGACTACCAGAAGCTGCTCAATAGCGATTCCATTTCGGATAAATACAAAGCGGCAGAAGACTACTATAAAAAAGGGGACTACCGCAAGGCCAACCGTCTTTTTGAAATGATAATTCCCGCTTATCGCGGCAAGCCTCAGTCGGAACGGTTGATATTCTTTTTTGCCGACAGTTATTTTCAAACCAAAGACTATTATTTGGCAGCTTACCAGTTTGAGAATTTTATCAAGTCTTATCCCAAAAGTGAGAAGGTGAACCAAGCTCAATTCTTGGCGGCGAAGTCCTATTATATGAAATCACCCCTCTACAGTTTAGATCAGGCAGATACCAACAAAGCGGTAGAAAAGCTTCAAATCTTTATCAACAATCATCCCAATTCGGAATTTGCCGAGGAAGCCAATGCATTGATCTTAGAATTACAAACTAAATTGGAACAGAAAGATTTCGAAATCAGCAAGCAGTACTACACCATACAAGATTACAAAGCGGCCATCCGCGCCTTGGATAACTTTATCGGAGGCTTTCCAGGCACCAAATTCAGGGAAGAGGCCTTCTACTATAAATTTCTTTCCTCCTATGAAATTGCAACCAATAGTATCTATACCCTGCAGGAGCAACGTCTTTTGGATTTGAAAAAACTTAATGAAACCATTCGGCAATATTATCCCGAAACAATCTTTTCGGAAGACCTTGATCAAAAAATGGAAGGTATAGAACAGTTGCTGGCGGGCTATAAACCAGAAGAGATAGAAGAAGAAAAAGACTCGACTAAATAATATAATGTTATGACAAAATATATGAACTCAAAAGCCTCAGTAAGCACACAGACCTATAATCGGGAATCAATTGAGAATCCCACAGAAAATATCTACGAAGCGATCTCTATTATCGCTAAAAGAGCCACGCAAATAAATTTGGATATCAAAGCCGAATTGCACGAAAAGCTCGATGAGTTTGCCACACACAATGACAGCTTAGAAGAAATCTTTGAAAACAAAGAACAGATCGAAGTGTCTAAATTCTATGAAAAGCTACCCAAGCCTCAGGCGATGGCCATAGAAGAGTGGTTTAACGACAAAATCTACCATCGCAACACCGACGAGACGGAAGAATAGACGATGCAAAGTCTTCGGGGAAAAAAGATCATTTTGGGCATATCCGCTGGGATTGCGGCCTACAAAACCCCAATCTTGGTTCGGCTACTTAAACAAAAAGGCGCTCAAGTACGAGTGGTGCTCACGCCCGATGCACATGCCTTTGTCACCCCGCTAACGCTTTCCGTGGTTTCAGAAGAGGAGGTTCTATCGAGTTTTGTCGCCGAAGACAAAGACAACCCCGTTTGGAACGATCATGTGGCATTGGGTCTCTGGGCCGATCTTTTACTTATCGCTCCCGCCACAGCCAATACCCTTTCGGCTATGGCACAAGCCAAGTCCAATAATTTATTGATTGCGACCTATCTCTCTGCCCGTTGTCCCATAATGGTGGCTCCGGCTATGGACTTGGACATGTATGCCCATCCTGCAAATCAGAAAAATCTTGACACGCTAGCCAGCTATGGCAATCAAATACTTCCCGTTGGAGAAGGGGCTTTGGCCAGTGGCTTGGTGGGCAAAGGACGCCTGCTCGAACCTGATCAAATTGTGGAACGGGTGATTGTTCACTTTAATAGTGCACTCCCTCTATCGAGGAAAAAAGTATTGATTACAGCAGGACCGACTTATGAAAAAATTGATCCAGTACGGTATATCGGTAATTTTTCTTCTGGGAAAATGGGTTACGCCTTGGCCGAAGAGGCTCACGCATTGGGTGCTGAAGTGTATTTGATTTTAGGACCCCACGCCCTCGACCTTTCAAACGCACCCTTTGCGGTTGAAGAGGTGGTGAGCGCTACAGAAATGGAGACGGCCGTATTTAAAAAGTTTCCTACCGTTGATTTTGCTATAGCTGCAGCAGCTGTAGCCGACTTCAAACCGCTGGCTCCTAAACCTCATAAAATTAAAAAAGAGGAGGGCATTCCTTCCATCGAGTTGCAGCCCAATCCCGATATTTTAGCTCGTATGGGAAAAGAAAAAAAACAGCAATTTGTTTTGGGTTTCGCTCTGGAAACTCAAGACAATTGGAAAGAAGCTTTGGCCAAAAAGAGGCGTAAAAAAGCAGATGCGATTGTCATGAACTCCCTCACAGACCCTGGGGCGGGTTTCGCCTCGGATACCAATAAAATTACCTATATTGGAGAAAACGAAAAGCCCAAACGCTTCTCCCTCAAATCAAAAAATGAAGTGGCAAAAGATATTTGGAATGAAATCATGGATCAAGGCTAAAGCAACTGCTTTCCTTCTACTTTTTGCATTGAGTACGCCAGCGCAAGAACTCGAAACGCAGGTAGTAGTCAATGCAGATTTGGTGGATCAAACCAATCGTCAGATTTTCGAAACGTTGGAGCGCTCATTGAACGAATTCTTAAATTCACGCACTTGGACTAATCGCGAATACTTACCCCAAGAACGGCTGAAATGCAGTTTTGTTTTAACCTTAACGGCGTATAGCGATAACCGCTTTGAGGGGAATCTACAAGTGCAATCCCAGCGTCCTATTTTTGATAGTAATTATGACAGTCCTTTGTTCAACTATTTGGATAATGACGTAATATTCACCTACCAAGAATACCAACCATTGGTATATAATCCATCGATTTTTCAATCGAATTTAGTGTCCCTGTTGAGTTTTTATGTCCATATCATTTTGGGACTGGATGTGGCCAGTTTCGAACAAAATGGGGGAAGTACCTATTTTGATACAGCACAGCGAATTGCCAACTTGGCGCAACAGTCAAAGTTAGTGGGTTGGAATCAGAACGATGGGATTCGGAACCGCTTTTGGTTGATTGATTCTTTGCGCTCCAATACCTTTAGAGAATACAGACAGGCACTCTACGAGTACCATCGCCAAGGAATGGATCAAATGGTGGTGGCACCTGATGCGGCTAAAATAGCAATCATTCAAGCGATCGAAACGCTGTATAGTTTGTTCAATCGGCGACCCAATGCCTTTCTATTGCAAGTCTTTTTTGATGCTAAATCACAAGAAATGGTTGATATTTTTTCAGGAGGACCACAGGTAGATGTCAGCACCATGGTTTCTCAATTAAAAAGGATGGCCCCGTTTTTTAACCCCCAGTGGAAAGAAATCAAATTCTAATCGTTTGATTATGCTCTTTCTCTCTGCTATCTTTGATAAAATTTTTACGCATTGCTAACGGCTCTCTCCATTGATAATTACGCTCTAATAGAACATCTAGATGTATCTTTTGATGCAGGGATGACGACTATTACGGGGGAAACAGGAGCAGGGAAGTCCATTCTCCTCGGCGCGCTATCGTTGGTTCTGGGTAAGCGGGCAGATCGAAGTGCTTTGAAGAATAACGAAAAAAAATGCATCATCGAAGCGGAGTTCAATATTACTTCTTATGGTTTGCAATCTTTTTTTGACAAACAACAGTTGGATTATGCCAGCACTACAATCATTCGTCGGGAGATTAATCCTTCTGGGAAGTCTCGAGCTTTTGTCAATGACACTCCTGTAAATTTAGATGTCTTGGAGCGCTTGGCCAACGACCTGATTGACATTCATTCTCAACATCAAACCCTAACGTTGACCAAAACAGAGTTTCAATTCCAAGTATTGGATGCCTTGGCTGGAAACCTTCCTTTGGTGGAAGAGTATCAAAAAATTTTGGCGAGGTATCGGCAAGAGCAAAAAGAGTTGGAACAGCTTCAAGTACGGAGTTCTCAGGCACAGAAAGACCGCGATTATAATCAATTTCTGTTTGACGAATTGGAATCTGCGGCCCTGGAACCCGATATGTTGGCTCCTCTGGAAGCACGGGTAGAAGAGTTGTCTAGCATACAAGACATTCAGCAAAGTATTTCCGGAGGTTTGCAAAGAATTGAGGCCGAGGAGATTGGATTGCTTCACGTGCTGAGTCAGTTGCGGATGGAACTCAAAATAGCTACACAGAAATCTTCTAGCTTAGAAGAACTTCCCATTCGATTGGAAAACGTGTATGCAGAGCTGACCGATATCCATTCCGATTTACAGCTTAAATTGGCGGAATTGGAAAACGACCCTCAGGCACTCAACTTAGCCGAGGAACGATTGCAAACTCTCTATTCTCTACTCAAAAAACATCAAGCCACCCATATTGCTGACCTGATTGAGAAGAAGAAATTTTTGGGTACCCAACTCGAGGATACCGAACACCAGCAAGAACGGTTATTAGAACTTGAAAAAAGGACTACGTCACTCAACAAGAATCTCGTTGAAATGGGGCTTCAGCTCCGGAAAAACCGATTACAAGCCCTGCCTAATCTCGTTGAGAAAATGGAAAGTATAATCGCTAAAATGGGGATGCAAGACGCACGCTTTCAGATTGAATTATCTCCCTCTACTTCGTTTCTATTACAAGGCCAAGACGAAATGCAGTTCTTTTTTTCAGCCAACAAAGGAGGGAAATTTGGCTTGTTAAAAAATGTGGCTTCTGGAGGAGAACTATCTCGTATTATGCTTGCCATTAAGGCTCTTTTATCCCAATATAAAAAGCTTCCCACCATCATTTTTGATGAAATAGACACAGGCGTATCGGGTGCTATATCCGATGAAATTGCTCATATTATGTCACAAATGGCCAGCTATATGCAGGTATTTACCATCACTCATTTGCCCCAGGTGGCCGCAAAGGGAAACCAACACTTTAAAGTGTATAAAACACTTTATAATGAGGGAACACAAACTCAAATCAAGGAACTGAATAGAGATGACCGCATCGCTGAAATTGCTAAAATGGTATCAGGAAAAGAACTGACCACGACCGCTCTGGATCATGCCAAAGAATTATTAAACTGAGAAAAAAGAATCCATGGATTACACAATTTTACAAGGAAAAAAAGGAATTATTTTTGGTGCATTAGATCAAGAATCCATTGCTTGGAAAACAGCAGAAGCGGTGCATGCAGCCGGAGGCCAGTTCGTATTGACCAATGCCCCTGTTGCAATGCGAATGGGAACAATCAATACCCTGGGAGAACAAACCAATGCTCCTGTAATTCCTGCAGATGCCACTAAATTGGAGGATTTAGAAAATCTAATTGACCAAGCCCAAGAACACCTTGGGGGTAAACTCGATTTTGTGCTGCATTCCATCGGGATGTCGGTGAATGTTCGAAAAGGAAAACACTATACCGATCTAAATCACGACTGGATGGCCAAAGGATGGGATGTTTCTGCGGTTTCCTTTCACAAACTCATGCAATGCTTGTATCAAAAAGATGCCATGAACGAATGGGGAAGTATCATTGCTTTGTCCTACATCGCTGCTCAACGTACTTTCCCAAACTACAATGACATGGCAGACAACAAAGCCTATTTGGAATCCATCGCTAGAAGTTTTGGTTATTTCTTTGGGAAGAATAAAAAAGTTCGAGTCAACACCATCTCCCAATCCCCAACACTCACAACGGCGGGTAAAGGTGTAGAGGGGCTGGACGGCTTTTTGACATATGCAGAAAAGACAGCTCCCTTGGGCAATGCTTCTGCAGTAGACTGTGCCCATTATACCGTCATGATGTTTTCAGACTACAGCCGTAAGGTAACACTACAAAACCTTTTCCATGACGGTGGATTTTCTAATGTAGGGGTGAGTGAGGAAGTCATAGAAGCATTGACCGACCCCTCTTAAGGAAAAGCCAATGCCAGGATCTTTCATTCGTTTTAAACAATGGGCCAACCGATGGGTTCCTGAAAAAAGTAAGGTCCAGTTTTTTTTGGTTTTTATTGGAATATCAGCATTGTTTTGGGGGCTCACTCGATTATCCAATAGCTATACCACTACGGTCGTACTTGACATGAATTATGATAACATTCCAGAAGACGTAATTCTAAAAAAAGCTCCTACTTCAGTAGTAGCGACATTGGAAGCATCCGGTTTTCAACTATTGTTATATCAGACTTTTGGTCAAGAAATAACCGTTGATCTTGAAAGTGCATTATTTGACGAGACTACCGCCAAGGTAGATTTGCTTTTGCAACGTAACTTTTTGGAAACTCAATTATTTGAGAACGGACGCATCACCTTACTAAACCCCTCTACTGTTGGTTTAGAAATCCAACGTTTAGAGACCAAAAGAGTTCCTGTTTCACTCGTTTCTCAAATAGAATTTAAGAAAGGTTTCAACTATACAGCGTTGCCTTCGCTACAACCAGATACCGTATCTGTTATTGGGACACCAGTAGTTTTGAATGAAATAGCTTCTATCCGAACAATTCCATTGGTCAAAAGCGGCTTGGATCGGAATTTTTCGGAAACCCTTCGCTTGGAAATTCCTAATGGAGTGAATGCGCTTTCTCACCGCGTGGTTGTTGTCACTGCCAAAACCACTAAATTTACAGAGATGACCTATGAAATTCCTATTCGAATCAATAATACAGCTGTTGGTCAGACTATTCGCCTGTTTCCTCAACGCATAAAGATTAGAGGCCGAGTTCCCCTAGCATTGGTAGATTCTGTGCGAGCCTCAGATTTTAGTGCCTATACAGATATCAGTCAAGTTGAGGGAGATTCAGAAACATTACCAGTTTTCATTGAGAAACAGTCTCCCCTTTTGCGCTCCATGCGGTGGTCACCCAAACAGGTAAACTTTTTGATACGGCAATGAAAATAATTGGACTTACTGGTGGGATTGGAAGTGGGAAGTCCAAAGCACTTACATTTTTTAAAGAGAAGAACATCCCTTGCTACCAAGCCGATGTTGCTGGCCATAAAGTATTAAATCAAGACCCAACAATTAAGAAACAGTTGACAAGCTATTTTGGTTCTGACATCTATGTCAATGGTGTTCTAGATCGGAAGGCGCTAGGGCAATTGGTATTTAACAATCCCCAAGCATTGGACTATTTGAATGGTTTGGTGCATCCAGCTGTGCGAAAAGATTTTCAAGAATTTGTGGGCCAACAAGATGCCCCTTTTGTAATCAGTGAAGTGGCTATTTTATTCGAAAACGAGGGACAACACCGTTATGATAAAATAATCCTAATAACTGCCCCAGAGTCCCTGCGAATAGAAAGGGTCTTGGAACGGGATGAAACGAGCAAAAATGAAGTGCATTTGAGAATGAAAAAACAATGGCCCGATTCAAAAAAAATACCTTTAGCAGATTATGTTATCGAAAATATAGACTGGCCAGAAACAGAAAAAGCTTTACGTGCGGTTTTAAGTGATTTAGAAGACCAGTACCCAGCCAAGGAGACTTAACAATCTCTTAGGAAAATTAATAGTATATTTTATTCAATTTTGTAGTTCAAAACCAGCCATGGCATTGAAAAAAAATAGATTTCTGATTTTAGTGTCCCTAATGATCACTTCCATTTTTGGAATTGTGGCTGTGCAGGCTTTTTGGATTTCTTCTTCTTGGGAAAATAAAGAGGAAGAGTTCTCTTTGGCGGTAAATCAAACCTTAAAATCAGTAGCACGAGAAATTCAAAATCGTGAGTTATCAGATTACATTAGTGCATATCAAAAATTAATTGATTCAGTAGGCAAACCTACCGAGTCTAATTTTACCGATATCTTCCTCTTTCTAGACGAAGACAGACCCAATAACCTTTCTACTTTTTTTGCCTTTGGAATCTTGGAAGAAGACTACAATATTGAAGGGGGCTACTTTGATCCTGTTCTGGGCGAACGGGATTCTGCCACAACGCTGAGAGACTATAAAGGAGTTCGAACAACCACCATTCTAAAAAAAGAAGTATTCAACCGTGAAAACCGTTTGTCCAGTTCCATTCAAAAGTTAAAGCGAATTGATCGATTAAATAGTTATGATGAAGCCAAGTACCGTGATGCCTATATGGACTATGCCAATACTTTGCCCATTCATAGAAGGCTTAGTAATCAAGAAGTTGCCTTATTACTAGATATGGAATTCCAAGAGCGTGACATCCAAATTCCCTATCAATTTGGTGTATATAATGACGGACTAGGAACCAAAATAAAATCTACGAATTATCAGGAAATGCAGCTCGGAGCCTCCTACAGCGCTCCTATTTTCTTGAACCAACAAGGCAACAGTCCCTATGAGTTGCGAGTGAGTTTTCCCACACGGGATAAATACGTGATGTCCTCGATTATGGGTGTTGCTGGTTTATCATTGGTTTTAACGATCTTCATTATCTTGGTTTCTACAAGTGCTTTGTATCAAATCATTCAACAGAAGAAGATCTCTGAAATCAAATCTGATTTTATCAATAATATGTCTCATGAATTTAAAACACCCATTGCCACTATTAATTTGGCTTTGGATGCTATTGCCAATCCAAAGACCATTGACACCCCCACTAAAATTTTACAATACACCAAAATGATTCGTGAGGAGAATACTAGAATGTTAACTCAGGTCGAAAATGTCCTAAAAATTTCACAATTGGAAAGAGGAACAACACTGCTGGATTGGGAAATTATAGCCCTTCACGAATTAATTACCGAGGCGGTGAATCATGTCAGCCTGATTGTTGAAAATAAAGCAGGGTATATCAAAACTCATTTCGATTCAATTACCCCAGTATTTGAGGGTGATTTTAACCATTTTACGAACTTGGTTGTTAATATTTTAGACAATGCCATAAAATACACCGATGGCCCTCCAAAAATAGACATCTACACTGAGTACAGTGACAAGCAGGCTCAACTCATCATTGAGGATCAGGGTATAGGGATGGATTCGTCTACACAACGAATGGTTTTTGAGAAGTTTTACCGTGAAGAAGGGGGAAATATTCACAACATCAAAGGACATGGCCTTGGACTTTCTTATGTAAAGAAAATAATTGAACTCCACCGATGCAAAATCCAGATTGATAGTAAGAAAGGCACGGGTACTAAATTTATCATTTCAATTCCATTAAAACCCCAACACCAAACCGCAAGCTAACTATGGACAATAAAAAAATACTAATAGTGGAGGATGATCCCAATTTCGGAAGCATACTCAAAGATTATCTCTCCTTAAATGAGTACGACATAGTACTGGCCAAAAATGGTATAGAAGGCTATGAAAAGTTTAAAAAAGACAATTTTGATCTTTGTATCCTCGATGTAATGATGCCATTTAAAGATGGATTTACCTTAGCCAAGGAAATTCGAGAAAAAAATGATTCCGTTCCAATTATATTTTTGACCGCTAAGAATTTGAAAGAAGATGTTCTGAAAGGATTTAAACTCGGAGCAGATGATTACATCACCAAACCCTTTGATTCAGATGTGTTATTGGCAAAGATTAAAGTTTTTCTAAATCGAAACCAAAAGCCAGCAATTAAAGAGTCAGACGAATTTTTATTTGAAATAGGCGCTTTTGCTTTTAATTCGAAACTACGAACGCTTTCTATTAAAAATAGCGAGCCCTATAAGTTGTCCCCCAAAGAAAGTCAACTTCTTCGAATGCTGGCGCTTCACATCAACGATTTATTGCCAAGAGAAATCGCCCTAAATAAAATATGGCGGGATGATAATTATTTTACATCACGGAGCATGGATGTCTACATCGCCAAATTACGAAAGTATCTGAAAGAAGATCCCTCCGTAGAAATACTCAATATCCACGGAGAAGGATTTCGATTAGTAACTTCCGACGAACAAGTCTAAAGTCGAGGATGAAACTTTTCCATCACTTTTCTCAAATAACGCGTATCGATATGGGTGTAGATTTCGGTGGTGGTAATGCTTTCATGGCCAAGTAGAACTTGAATCGTTCTTAGGTCTGCCCCATTTTCTAATAGATGCGTTGCAAAAGAGTGTCGAAAGGTATGTGGGCTTACTTTTTTTTTGATTCCAGCCTTTTCTGCAGCCTGCTTTACAATAAGAAAAATCATCGTTCGGGTTAGTGCTTTTCCTCTCCGATTTAGAAATACAAAATTTTCATAGCCCTTTTGAATACTTCGATGAATCTGTATTTCTTTTAGATAGGTGTTAATCTGTTGCATGGCATAGTCACCAAGTGGTACCAGCCGTTGCTTGTCTCCTTTTCCAGTCACTCGCAGCAATTTTTCTGTTGAATAGATATCTGATTTTTGAAGATTTACCAACTCACTCACACGCAGGCCGCTTCCGTATAATGTTTCTAAAAGCGCTTTGTTACGGTGACCCTCTGCTTTGCTTAAGTCAATAGTGTCTAATATTTTTTCTACTTCTTCAACACTTAGGGTATCTGGTAATTTACGTCCCAGTTTGGGAGCCTCCAGCCATTGTGTAGGGAGGTCGTCTCGGTATTTTTCAAAAACCAAGTATTTAAAAAAGCTTTTCAATCCAGAGATTCTTCGGCTCTGAGAATGGGCACTTTTCTCCTTGGCTTCTTGATAAATAAATTGTTGAATAACGGTGGCGTCAATTTGGATAGGGGAGATTACAATCTTGTGCGTTTCTAAAAAGCGCATCAAAGTTAAGACGTCTGTTTTGTAGCTGGTAATTGTGTGCTCAGACAAGCCCCTTTCGATACTCAAGTAAAAACCGAAATCTTCAAGTGCTTTGCTCCATTCCATATATAAATGTACTAGCTTCTATTATCTGGTCAAGCAAAGTACTTAAAAGATATGTATTTTTGTAAAAAACAAAATGAATCTAGCCATTGTCAACGGTCCCAATCTCAACCTATTAGGAACCCGAGAGCCGGGTATTTACGGAGCAGAAACCTTCGAGTCCTATTTTGAGAAATTGAAAGAGGCCTATCCACAAGTTCAATTGAGCTATTTTCAATCCAATGTGGAGGGAGAACTCATTGATGCCCTTCAAGATTTTGGCTTCCGAATGCATGGTATTTTATTGAATGCTGCGGCTTATACCCATACTTCCGTGGGCCTTGGGGATTGTATCAAAGCCATTGATGCTCCAGTGATTGAAATACATATCTCCAATACTTTTGCACGAGAAGATTTTCGCCACAAATCCTTTATCACACCAGCAGCAAAAGGTCTAATTATTGGTTTTGGCCTGGATAGTTATCGCTTGGCTATTGAAAGCTTCTTAAAAGAGGCTTAAATTCAAATCAGATTTATTTTTCTAAACCGATAACTAGCCCAAAGGCCGATCAGCGAAAAAAAAGCTAAAAAGAGAAATAATTGCTGGTGCCCTCGAAGCCCTTCAGATCCATCCAGTAGAACTCCCATAATAGGACCTACAAATATATCAGGAGTATAGCCAACCAAAGAAATTAAACCTACCGCTGTCCCTGTAATAGTGAAAGGAATCTTTCCTTCTTCCATGGCTGCAAAATAGACTGCTCGCAGCGAATAGGTTCCCACAGCGGTAATTAAAAGGGTCAATAGGAATAAGCCAACAGAAGGCGCGGTAACCCAACCCGAAGCAAAAAGCAGGGCTCCTGTGAACATAAAGAGAAAGGAATATTGTAATACTGAAGCATTGGTGGTTCGATCTGCAAAGACTCCTACAAAAACACAAATAAAAGGACGTAGATACATCTGATAACTACCAACTTTTGCAGCCTCTACTTCATCAAAAAGCATGACTTCAGCTGCATAGAGCGAAAAAACATCAGTGACTTTGTACCCAATATAGGCAGAAAGAACAATCAACATTAGGTAGCGAACACTCCGAAGGCGGAGTGCGGTTTGGATGTCTTCCCAAGAGCCCATTCTTTTTTTTGGAATTGTTTCTTTGATTTCGAAATCTTTAAAAAAAAAGAAAAGAAGTAAGGCAATACTGACACAAAAAACGGCGGCAGAAAAGATAACAAATTGAAAAGCTTCTTTTCGTTTAAAAATTGAAATGGTCTCAATTTCGTTGGGGAGAATCCGAGCAAACAAGACCACTCCTAGGGCTCCCAAACTAGCTGCAATAAAACCCCGACCTCCTTCTAAAAAGCCAAAAGCCTTTCCTTGAGCACTGACACCCCCCCATGCTCTTGTGGCTTTGATCATGGCGGACCAAAATAAAAACACAGTTGTAAACCCCCAATAAGCGTAAAGCCATCTAAGCGCATAAACATTGGGAATCGTTGCCATAAAAAATCCACCCGCGGCAGTGAGCAATAAAGCCGTAGCCATAAGTTTACCTGGGGCGATTCGATCGGCTAGTGTTCCACCGAATAAATAGGAAGCCAGGGCCACAAATCCATAAACTGAATAACAACTGCCTAATTGGGTGTTGTTTAACTGAAAAACAGATAGAAAAGTGGGACGAAATACGCGGGCCAATACAAAGGGTAATAAAAAGGTAGCCTCCCCAGCGAGAATAAGTAAAACAATCCGTAGGGGGTTTTTCATCTTATTCTAAAGATAGTGGCTTTTGAATATAAAAAAACACCCCAAAGACTTTTTGTTTTTTGAGATGAGGCGATTAGAGGTGAATGACTTCGTCATACGCATCGGCCACAGCTTCCATGACCGCCTCACTCATGGTTGGGTGTGGATGTACGGTTTTTAATATCTCATGACCTGTGGTTTCTAACTTACGCCCAACCACTGCTTCCGCAATCATATCCGTCACACCAGCTCCAATCATATGGCATCCAAGCCATTCTCCGTATTTGGCATCAAAAATTACTTTAACAAAGCCATCAGAGGTACCGGAAGCTTGTGCTTTTCCCGAAGCAGAAAAGGGGAATTTACCTATTTTAATATCCAATCCTTTGTCTAAAGCTTGCTTTTCTGTTAATCCAACAGATGCAATTTCGGGGGAACAATAGGTACAGCCTGGGATATTTCCATAATTCAGGGGTTCTACCTCCATACCCGCAATTTTCTCCACACAAATAATTCCCTCGGCAGAGGCCACGTGAGCTAGTGATGGGCCAGCAGTAATATCCCCAATGGCATAATATCCAGGTTGATTAGTTTGGTAAAAATCATTGACTAATATTTTGTCTCGATCAGTAGCAATCCCCATATCATCAAGACCCAAATCTTCCAAATTTGTTTTAATCCCTACAGCCGAAAGGACAATATCCGCTTGAAGGGTCAATTCTTCTTTTTGAGTTTTCACTGTGGCTTTTACTCCTTTTCCTTTCGTATCTACAGCTGTGACCTCAGCACTGGTCAGTATCTGAATGCCACTTTTCTTGAAGGTGCGCTCCAATTGTTTCGATACTTCTTCATCTTCAACAGGAACAATCCGATCTTGGTATTCCACTATGGTAACTTCAGTTCCCATGGCATTGTAGAAGTACGCAAACTCTATTCCAATAGCCCCTGAACCCACAACAATCAATTTCTTGGGTTGTTTGTCTAATGTCATCGCTTTGCGGTAACCAATCACTTTCTTTCCATCCTGAGGCAGATTGGGAAGTTCTCGCGAACGGGCGCCTGTAGCAATTATAATATGTTTGGCTTCATATTCAGTCTCTGTCTTACCCCGAGCAACAACTACTTTTTTTCCAACCATCACCTTCCCATGGCCTTCTAATACATCAATTTTATTTTTTTTCATCAAAAACTGAACTCCTTTGCTCATGCCTGCGGCAACCTCACGGCTTCGATTGACGACTGCATCAAAGTCTTTATCGTATTCTTTCACAGTCAAACCATAGTCTGAGGCATGTTTTAAATAGTCGAATACTTGTGCTGATTTTATAAGAGCTTTTGTGGGGATGCAACCCCAATTCAGACAGACACCTCCTAAACTCTCTTTTTCAACAACTGCTGTTTTGAATCCCAACTGGGAAGCACGTATGGCGGTGACGTAACCTCCAGGGCCACTTCCAACCACTATAATATCATATGAATTTGCCATAAATCATCTTTAAAATCAGACCAAAATTACAAAATGAAAGGGAGCTTTCCTTATTTATTCTTCGCGGGCTTTGAAATCAATACTAACTGAGTTAACACAATATCGCATGCCCGTTTGAGTGGGGCCATCATGGAATACATGACCTTGATGAGAACCGCATTGTGAACATACAATTTCGGTGCGTAGCATTCCATGGCTGCTATCTTTAATATATTCAATAGCTCCGGGAAGGGAGGCATCAAAACTGGGCCATCCACACCCACTGTCAAACTTATTATTACTTGTGTATAACTTTTCACCACAGGCTTTGCAATAGTAATCTCCCAACTCAAAGTGTTGGTCATATTCCCCTGTAAAAGGGGGCTCGGTTTCTTGTTGACGTAAAACGGAGTAGGAGAGGGGATCTAACTGATTGCGCCATTCTTGTTCAGACTTTTCTACAGGATATTTAGTTTTTTTCATTGGTTGGGATAAATTGAAGTGCTGCTGAATTAATGCAATGTCTTATTCCTGTCGTATTTTGAGGACCATCGTTAAACAAATGTCCGAGGTGCCCTCCGCATTTGTTGCATTTGAGCTCAGTACGAGCATACCCCAACTTGTAGTCTACATCATATTCAATATTGGAGTCATTCCCCCGATCAAATGACGGCCATCCGGTGCCAGAATCAAACTTATGGTCTGACTCATAAAGTGTGGCTCCACAACCTTGACAAACATAAGAACCCGATTTGTAATTTTTGTTGTATGGATTGGAGAAAGGACGTTCTGTTCCCGCCTGACGCAATACATAGTATGAGAGGTCCGACAGTTGTTCTTGCCATTCGGCATCTGTTTTCTCCACCATATAGGTCTTAAGTTCTTTTTGGGGTTGTGCTTTACTCTGGCAGGAAAAACTACCAACAAGGAGTAGACTCAGGAAAAACTTTTTCATTTTTTATTTAAAAGTATAAATAAATAAAGCAATCCTAAAACAATCTTGGTTTGGATTTTCGCAACTAACTAATAATTAAATAGTAAGAATAAATACAGAGAAAAACCGATTTAAAATGCTATTTTGACGATCTATTTTTTTTGCAAATGCTAAACAAACTAAGACCCCCACTTGAAAAAGGAAGCAAGAAGTTAATCAACGCCTGGGCATTCTATGATTGGGCCAATTCGGTTTATTCTTTGGTCATTTCCTCCGCAATTTTCCCTATTTATTATGGACTCATATTTAGTGACAGCAACACAATTCCTTTTCTAGGATATGATGTGAAAAATACGGCAATGATTAGTTTTGTTACAGCTACTGCTTTTGTATTTGTTGCGTTTATTTCTCCATTACTTTCTGGGATTGCGGACTACATTGGTAATAAAAAACGTTTCATGAAGTTGTTTGTCTACTTGGGTTCCGTCTCTTGTTTTGGGCTGTACTGGTTCGAAATGGATACCATCTACATGGGACTGTTTTTCTATTTCTTGGCAATGATTGGCCTTTGGTCTAGTTTGGTTTTTTACAATTCCTATTTACCCGATATCGCGCATCCTCATCAACACGATCGAGCCAGCGCTAGAGGGTTTTCAATGGGGTATGTCGGGAGTGTTTTGTTGTTGTTATTCAATTTAAGCATGGTGATGAAACCAGAGTGGTATGGAATCACTGGAACAGAATTAGAGGCTTCTCTAAAAGCGATGAAATACTCTTTCATATCTGTTGGTATTTGGTGGGCAGGTTTTAGTCAAATTTCATTTTATTATCTCCCCAAAGGAAATTCCAATGCTCAAAAAATGACAAAAGACATTTTTTGGAATGGCTTTAAGGAGCTGCGTTCGGTATGGTGGGAATTGAAAGATAATTTCAAGTTAAAAAGATATTTAGGGGCTTTTTTTGTCTACAGCATGTCCTTGCAGACTGTTCTTTTAGTTGCGGCATATTTTGGCGAAGAAGAAATTGCTTGGTCTAGTACAGCTGAGAAAACAACAGGATTAATTATCAGTATTCTTTTGATTCAATTGGTTGGGATTCTGGGGGCAGTATTAACTTCAAGAAGTTCAGAGCGTTTTGGAAATATTCCAACCCTGGTTGGTGTGAACCTAATTTGGGCAGGTCTCTGTGTCTATGCTTATTACATTCAAACGCCCTTTCAGTTTTATTGTATTGCCGGTTTGGTGGGTATGGTGATGGGAGGCCTTCAAGCATTATCGCGCTCTACTTATTCAAAGTATTTGCCGGAAACCAAGGATACCACATCCTATTTTAGTTTCTATGATGTTACTGAAAAAGTTGGTATCATCATTGGAATGTTACTTTTTGGTTCTCTAGATCAGATTACGGGAAGCATGCGATCTGCAATTCTTTTCTTTTTCTTTTCATTCATAATTGGAGCATTATTGCTGTTGCGTGTTCCCCGAGCAACCTCTAAAGTTTAATAAATTTAGTTTTTCCACTTCCTGAATTTTGGATATCTACTTCAGAAGGATCACCGTAAACG
>DQCR01000009.1:0-12799 GCA_003533785.1 Flavobacteriaceae bacterium | reverse complement strand
TACCCGATCCTCATCTTCAATGATCGAATTGGAGACCTCCTCTTGTACAATTTCCTTGGTGTTATCTAGGCGTTGGAGCTTGAATTTTTCTTTATAGTATTCATAGCTTTTTCGGGCAACAATTTTTTTCAACCAACCTCCAAAACTGTTTTCTTTCTCGAATTGATGTAATTTACGAAAGGCGAGGATAAAGCCTTCTTGAGTTGCCTCTTCTGCTAATACCACATCGTTTGTTATACGTAGGGCCGTGTTATACATCGCTTTATTATATCTTCTATAAATTTCAAACTGTGCCTTCTGGTCATTGTTGCGACATAAGGCAATAAGTTCATTGCTATTTAATAATTCAAGACTCAAGGGACAACGTTTTCATTGTTAAGAGGTAGGTGAACCCAATATGTTACACTTTAGGTAAAAATACACAACTGGCACAATGATTGAACTTATTAAATCAAATAGTCAAAAGGATCATTATATTTCACGAGAGCCAATCTTAAGAAGAAATTTCATGAATATAAATGACAACTTGACTTGAAATATACACCATGGCGAAATCTATTTTCAATTCCCTTGACAACATGTCACTTCAAGATATCGAATCTGATGCGGATCTCATTCCTTTGATGACTTCTGAAGATGAAGAAGAACTTCAAAAAGAATCGCTGCCTGCTTCAGTACCGATCCTTCCGCTTCGCAATACAGTATTATTTCCAGGTGTGGTGATACCCATTACAGCAGGGCGGGACAAGTCTATTCAATTAATCAAAGACGCCAACAAAGGGAGCAAGGTCATTGGGGTGGTTGCTCAACAAGACCCGGATGAGGAAAATCCTATTGCCAAAGACCTGTACCCCTTAGGTACGGTTGCCCAAATTCTTCGTGTTCTTAAGATGCCCGACGGGAATACTACCGTTATCATCCAAGGGAAAAAACGTTTTGAGATCGATAAAATTCTTATTGAAGATCCTTACTTAACAGCTAAAATCTCTGAGGTCAACGAATCCTTTGAAGATATCAATAATGAGGAGTTTTTGGCCATTATTGATTCAATCAAAGAAAAAGCCCTTCAAATCATACAGGAAAACCCCAACCTTCCCTCTGAAGCTTCGTTTGCAATCAAAAATATACAAAGTCCTTCTTTTTTGATCAATTTTGTTTCCTCAAACCTCAACATTGGAGTTGTAGAAAAACAATCCATTCTGGCCATGGAAAGTTTGAAAGATCGAGCACTTGCTTGCCTAAAACAGATGGATTTGGAATATCAAAAGTTGGCTCTCAAAAATGACATTCAGTCCAAAGTCCGTAACGATTTGGATCAACAACAACGGGAATACTATTTGCACCAGCAACTCAAAACCATACAAGAAGAGCTGGGGGGGGTATCCTACGAAGAAGAGGTAGAAGAGATGCGTGAGCGGACGATGGAAAAGAAATGGGATAAGGAAACTCAGACTCATTTCTTTAAAGAATTGGGACGTATGCAACGAATGAATCCACAGGTAGCCGAATACTCCATCCAACGCAGTTATTTGGATTTGTTTTTGGACCTGCCGTGGAATGAATTCTCAAATGATCAATTCGACCTAAAAAAAGCTCAAAAGATTCTGGATCGGGATCATTCTGGTTTGGAAGAAGTGAAAAAACGAATTTTGGAATACTTGGCTGTACTCAAGTTACGCAATGATATGAAATCACCCATTTTGTGTTTGTATGGACCTCCGGGGGTTGGTAAGACCTCCTTGGGAAAATCCATTGCAGAAGCTTTGGGGAGATCATATGTGCGAATTGCCTTAGGGGGTATGAGAGACGAAGCTGAGATTAGAGGACATCGTAAAACCTATATTGGAGCTTTACCCGGGCGGATTATTCAAAGTTTGAAAAAGGCCCAAACAGCCAATCCAGTTTTTGTATTGGATGAAATTGATAAATTGAATCAAAGTATGCAGGGCGATCCGGCAGCAGCTCTTTTAGAAGTTCTAGACCCGGAACAGAATAATTCATTTTACGACAACTATTTGGAACATGGGTTTGATCTATCAAAGGTCATGTTTATTGCTACGGCAAATAATTTGGGACCCATTCATCCTGCCCTACGAGATAGGATGGAGATCATCAATGTGAGTGGATATACACTGGAAGAAAAAATTGAGATTGCTCAAAAGCATTTATTGCCCAAACAACTCAAGGAGCATGGTTTAAAGAAAAATCAATTCAAAGCTAGTAAAGCAACTATTACATCAGCCATTGACGGGTACACTCGCGAATCAGGAGTTCGTGGTTTGGACAAACAGATGGCTAAAATGGTTCGTTATGTAGCCAAGTCCATCGCTATGGAAGAAACCTATATCGATACCCCTAAACCTTCAGATTTACCTGCCATCCTAGGGCCTGCCAAAGTGCACAGAGACCTTTATGAAAATAACCAGACAGCTGGAGTCGTAACTGGACTGGCTTGGACAGCCGTTGGAGGGGATATACTCTTCATTGAATCGGCCTTATCCCCAGGCAAAGGGAATTTAAACATTACGGGAAATTTGGGTAAAATCATGAAAGAATCTGCAACGATTGCACGGGAATATTTAAAAGCTAATGCAAGTCGTTTGGAATTGAAAGATTTTTCTTTTGACAAATACGACATTCACATTCATGTACCCGAGGGAGCGACCCCCAAAGATGGCCCTAGCGCTGGGGTAACCTTGCTTACTTCATTGGTTTCGCTCATCACACAACAGCGCGTTAAAAGTAAACTTGCTATGACTGGCGAGATAACACTCCGCGGCAAGGTACTTCCCGTTGGTGGGATTAAAGAGAAAATTCTTGCAGCCAAACGAGCTAAGATAAAAGAGATTATTTTATCCGAATCCAACCGAAAGGATATTGAAGAAATTAATGAACGTTACCTAAACGGACTCCAATTCCATTTTGTCAAAGAAATGGAAGAAGTCATAGATCTGGCGATTACCAAACAAAAGGTTAAATTCGCTAAAGCTCTATAAGCGAAATGAATAGAACCCGTGTCATCGCCATTGATGGATTTGCTGCTACTGGTAAAAGCACCATAGCCAAAAAACTAGCCCGTACGCTTGATTATCGTTATTTGGATACGGGATCCATGTTTCGAACGCTGACCCATCATGCAATGCAGCAAGGTTTTCTTTCGGAAGAAAAATTAGATGATACGGCTTTTCAAGTTTTTTTGGAAAACAGCCATTTTCATTGGCTAGGCACCGCCCTCGGATTTAATGGTCAGGCATTAGGGAACGAAATTCGAAGTCATGAAGTAGCAGAAAAAGTTAGCCACATGGCCGCAATACCCTTTGTACGAGCTTTTACACTAAAAAACCAACACGAACTGGCTTCTGGACAGTCCATAGTAATCGATGGAAGGGATATTGGAACAGTAGTTTTTCCAGAGGCTCATCATAAGTTTTTTTTGAACGCCGCCCCTGAAGTACGCGCTCAAAGACGCTGGGAGGAACTGAGGGAACAAGGACAAAAGGTTGATTTACAGGATGTCCTTCAGAATGTGCGAGATCGAGATAAAAAAGACAGCGACCGTATTGTTGCTCCTTTGCGCAAGGCTGACGATGCAGTTTTAATCGATACGTCTGAATTGAGTATCGAAGACGTTTTTCAAACAATGCTATCCCATATACAATAGGTTTTTTTAAGGAAGCATTGCAAATCAAGCAAATACCCTTACATTTGCGCTCTCTTTGGTGAATGAGAAGTAGCAAGAGAAATGAACAATAATTAAACAGCTTTCAAGGATCTCACCGTAAAGCCACTTCAAATCCTTGAAATACAAAACCAATCAGCTATGGCTGAAGCAAAGAAAACCGAAGCACCACAAGAAGTGGAAGAAGCTCCGAAAAAAAAAGCACCTAAAACTCCTGAAACCACGCCCCAAGAATTTCTTGCCAATTTTAATTGGCACCACTACGAAGAGGGAATTGATGTGGTAGAAGACAAACAATTAAACGAATTTGAAACGCTTGTCAAAGAAAACTTTGTCGATACAGCCGATGAGGATGTTATCGAGGGAGAGGTCGTTTACTTGACCGACCGCGAAGCGATTATCGATATCAATGCCAAATCTGAAGGAGTTATCTCCTTAAATGAATTCCGCTACAACCCCGACTTAAAAGTGGGGGATAAAGTAGAGGTGATCGTTGATACCCGTGAAGACCGCACTGGTCAATTGGTACTATCTCACCGAAAGGCAAGAGTCATTAAAGCTTGGGATCGTGTAAATCATGCCCATGATAATGGTGAAATTGTAAATGGCTTTGTTAAGTGTCGCACTAAAGGGGGAATGATTGTCGATGTTTTTGGAATTGAAGCATTTTTACCTGGCTCACAAATAGATGTGAAGCCCATCCGTGATTACGATCAGTATGTCAACAAAACGATGGAATTTAAAGTGGTGAAAATCAATCACGAATTCAAAAATGTAGTGGTTTCCCATAAAGCATTGATCGAAGCAGACATTGAAGAGCAGAAAAAAGAAATTATCGGCCAGTTGGAAAAAGGACAAGTACTGGAAGGGACTGTGAAAAACATTACCTCCTACGGGGTCTTTATTGATTTGGGTGGTGTTGATGGTCTTATTCACATTACTGATCTTTCTTGGAGCCGTATCAATCACCCCAGTGAGATATTGGAACTAGACCAGCAACTCAATGTAGTTATCCTGGATTTTGATGATAATAAATCTAGAATTCAATTGGGTCTCAAACAATTGAGTGAACATCCATGGGATGCCTTGGGTGACAATATCAAAGAGGGTGAAAAAGTCAAAGGAAAGGTCGTAGTCATTGCCGACTATGGTGCTTTTGTTGAAATAGAAGACGGTGTTGAAGGTTTGGTTCATGTTTCAGAAATGTCTTGGTCTACGCACTTGCGTTCTGCACAGGACTTTGTCAATGTGGGAGACGAAGTGGAAGCCGAAATATTATCAGTTGATCGCGAAACTCGAAAAATGTCATTGGGAATCAAGCAATTGTCTCCCGATCCATGGACAGATATTACTTCCAAATATCCTGTTGGTTCAAAACACACAGGAACGGTTCGTAACTTCACCAACTTTGGTGTCTTTGTTGAACTTGAGGAAGGCATTGATGGATTGGTATATATCTCCGATTTATCTTGGACTAAAAAAGTGAAGCATCCATCAGAAATGATGACCATTGGTGACAGTCTAGAGGTTATTGTCTTGGAATTGAATGTTGAAGGACGTAAGCTGAGTTTGGGTCATAAGCAGACTAAAGACAATCCTTGGGACAAATATCAAGACGAATTTGCTGTGGATACTGTTCACAAAGCGGCCATTACAGAGATTGTAGATAAAGGAGCTACTATTCAATTCAACGAGGATATCGTTGCGTTTGTTCCTCAACGTCATATGGATAAAGAGGATGGGAGTAAGCTTTCTAAAGGAGAAGAAGTAGAATTCAAAGTAATCGAATTCAGTAAAGACTTCAAGCGTGTGGTTGTTTCTCACACCGCAATATTCAGAGAGCAAGAGCGTTCCAATATGAAAAAAGCCGCCAAAAAAGTTGCTGCGTCCAATAATGACAAAACGACTTTAGGTGATTTGGATGCTTTGGCCGATCTGAAAAAGAAAATGAAAGACAACGAATAATTGTCCTTTTCATCCCAATAAAAGCCTTCCCTTGTGGAAGGCTTTTTTATTTCCCACACTTTTTTTTGATATTTTTGTACCGCATGTCCAACGCTTCTAAAATATTGCTTACTTCTACCAAGCTCACCCTTATCCTACAGCGTCTGGCTTGCCAACTAGTAGAAAACCATCCGGGTTGCGAAAACACGGTTCTTATTGGTCTCCAACCGCGAGGCATTCATCTGCTGGATCGCTTGGTTGCGATTTTAAAAGAGGAGTATGCTCTGGAGACAATTGAAAGTGGTTATCTCGACACGACTTTTTTTCGTGATGATTTTCGACGTACCCAAAAAATTTTGGCTGCAAGTCCCACCGATTTGAATGTCCAAATTGAGGGAAAATCGGTAGTACTCATTGATGATGTTTTATTTACAGGGAGAAGCATTCGTGCGGCTCTCACCGCAATCGACTCCTACGGACGCCCCAGTAACATTGAATTACTTACCCTCATCGATCGTCGTTTTAGCAGACATCTTCCCATTCAACCAGATTATTTGGGAGCCCAGATAGACGCTTTGGAAGGAGACAAGGTTCGTGTAAAGTGGGGAGATCGTCCAGCAGATAGTATGGTGTATTTGGAAAATAAAGACGCATGAGTAATTTAAGTGTCAATCACTTATTGGGAATTAAAGGTCTAACAGAGGCTGACATTCGGTTATTATTTGAAACAGCGATGCAATTCAAAGAAGTAATCAATCGCCCAATCAAAAAAGTACCGAGCCTACGTGACATTACCATTGCCAATGTATTTTTTGAGAACAGCACACGAACCAAACTCTCCTTCGAATTGGCAGAGAAACGACTAAGTGCCGATGTAATTAATTTCTCAGCCAACCAATCCTCTGTTTTAAAAGGGGAAACATTGGTAGATACAGTTAACAATATCCTAGCGATGAAAGTAGATGTGGTAGTGATGCGACATCCCCACCCTGGTGCTGCTCAGTTTCTATCTGAACGTGTTGATACCTGTATCGTTAATGCGGGTGATGGAACCCATGAGCATCCCACTCAGGCTTTGTTGGACGCCTTTTCACTGGAAGAACATCTAGGAGATCTTCGTGGAAAGCGGGTTACTATAGTAGGAGATATTCGCCACAGTCGAGTAGCTCTTTCTAATATCTATGCCCTTCAATTACTCGGTGCTGAGGTGCAGCTTTGTGGTCCCAAATCACTGATTCCCAAACATGTAACTTCGTTAGGGGTTAGTGTGGAAACGGATCTCATTAAGGCCTTAAAAAGTTCAGATGCTGTCAATATGTTACGTGTGCAACATGAACGGATGGAATTGAGTTATTTTCCATCGACCAGAGAATATGCTCAACTCTATGGATTGACCTTGGACAAGTTGCAAACTATCAAGAAAGAACTTGTTATTTTACACCCTGGTCCCATCAATAGAGGAGTAGAAATCACTTCTGAGGTGGCCGATTCCGATCAGGCTATTATCCTCGATCAAGTTGAAAATGGAGTGGCCATTCGAATGGCAGTCCTTTATCTATTGGCCTCAAAAATTTCAACTCCTGCTACCTAATGGATCCTTTACTGCAGCCTATAGAAACATATAAACTTGCCATTGCTTTCAAAGCAGCTGATATTTTCCTTCCACCAAATAAGGATTGGATTTTCGAAATGGAAAAAGAAGTTGTTTCTTCTGTTTTTATTATAGAATATCAAAATTTGATGATGCAATTAGCCTCGGAACAGTATTCAAGAGTTTTGGTAGTTCCTGCCAATTATTTGGATGCATTTCCCGAGGACTGCCATGTTGTTCCCACCCATGGCGAAGCGAAAGACTTAATAGAAATGGAACGGATACAACGCGATTTAGGTTTTTGATATGCAGTTGACTATTCTTGGCTGTCATGCAGCAACCCCTCGTAAAAACGGACAGACAACCGCGCAGCTTCTAGAAATTAGGGGACAATTGATCCTTATCGACTGTGGAGAGGGTACCCAAATGCAATTGCGTAAGTTGGGGGTTAAGTTTGCTCGCATCCAGCATATTTTTATTTCTCATCTGCACGGGGATCATTTTTATGGCTTGATTGGGTTGATTTCTACTTTCCGATTATTGGGTCGTTCGGCGGATTTACATATTTATGGCCCAAAGGGAATTAAAGAAATCATCACCCTACAATTGAAACTCGCCAATTCCTGGACCGATTACGCTCTCTATTTTCATGAACTGGACCATTCCGAGCCAGAACAGCTATTGGATCATGAAAAATTTGCCGTAACAACCTTGCCTTTAAAACACCGAGTATACACCAACGGCTTTTTGTTTCGTGAAAAAAAGAGTCCTCGTAAAATCAACCAAGACGCCGTAGTGACCTATGGGATAGATATTGCTGATATGGAAAATCTAAAACAAGGAAAAGACATTCGTCTGGCGGATGGAACATTATTGGCCAACGCCCTGTTGACATTAGATCCAGAGCCTTCAAAATCCTACGCTTTTTGTAGTGACACCGCCTATTTACCCAAATTAGCAGACTGGGTGTATGGAGTTAATTATCTCTACCACGAAGCTACTTTTTTGGATATGCATCAAGACTTGGCTAAAAAAACTCAGCATAGCACCGCTGCAGAAGCTGCACAAATTGCTGCTACCGCTAAGGTGGGACAATTGATTCTAGGTCATTTTTCCTCTCGGTATCCCGATCGGAATGAATTTATTACTCAAGCACAAAAGCATTTTAATAATGTTCATCTAGCCGAAGATGGGAAACGGTTTGATTGGTAGTTGGTTTGGATTTTTCTGAATAAAAATCTTATTGGTTTTCTTTCATTCCTCTTATTCGGGCCTTGTGTTGTTCCACATCCCATATTAGGTTCCAATTTTTTAGATATTCCTCTATGGGTTCCAGTCCCATTTTGGCTCTTCTATCGTTAACTTTATCGGGTTCAGTGAGGGGGAGCACATAATAGGTGTCGGTCTCTGGATCTTTTTTCATTTGGCTACCATAAATCTGTCCTTTGCCTTGTCGTATAGCAACGCGATCCTCTAGGAGTGCCAAAGCAGCGTTTTCTGCTTTTCCACTAGATACTGCCTCCCGCATGAGTGGAAGGTATTGGAGCTGGGTAGAAAGGTCTGCCTTTTGAATCACTAGAAATAAAGCCAAATTGCCTTTTTCCCCTATGACATCTGTTCCAAGCCATCCTCTGCTGTCCAATACATTTTTGATTTCGATTAAATTAAGAGAATCCCAGACTCTTATAATTTTGTTGTTGGCTTGCATTTCTTTTGATTTGGTCCCGTATTTTTCAATGATCTTTTTTCTTTCGTTTCGGGCGTTTTGATCCAATTCAAAAATCACTTCCAATTCTGCGGCCAGTTCTAAATCAAAGGTAGCCACGGAAGAAGAAGTACCAGCGGATTCTTGACTGTAGCATATAGCTATAGAGATAGAGAAGAAAAGAATAATTAGATTTATTTTCATAAGTTTTGGGCACAGTTCTTAAGGAAGTATTTTAATTAATTTAGGACATTTTATAAATTCATTCTTTTAGGTGGGATTTGTACCTTGCATATATGAAAGAAAAACAAGATTTGGGTAGCTTGCGAAAGTCTTATGAAAAGGGAGGACTCAGCGATAGGGAAAAGACGCAAAATCCAATGAATTTGTTTGCACGTTGGTTTACCGAAGCTGAGGCTACGCCTGCTATTGAAGAAGCCAATGCGATGTCCTTGGTGACTCAAGGCTTGGACGGATATCCCAAAGCAAGGGTCGTGTTGTTGAAGCATTACGATACGGAAGGCTTTGTGTTCTACACCAACTATGAGAGTGAAAAAGGGCAAGCGATTACCGCCGATTCTCGCGTAGGAATTTCATTCTTTTGGCCGGCCTTGGAACGGCAAGTGATTATCAAGGGAATTGCTGAAAAAATAACTTCGGCTGCCTCAGATGCGTATTTTGATTCTCGCCCTTTGGGCAGTCGCTTGGGTGCCTTGGCCTCTCCACAAAGTCAAGTGATTGAAAGCAGAAGTGTATTGGAAGACAATCTCAATATTTTGAAAGGGAAACACAAAGAAAATGATCCCAATAGACCAAACAACTGGGGTGGATATTTGGTGCGGCCTCATGAAATTGAATTTTGGCAAGGACGTCCTAACCGCCTGCATGACCGCCTCCGATTTGGTTTGTCATCAGATAAACAGTGGACGGCGCAACGTCTGGCTCCCTAATGAAAAATTTAGTACTCCTTCGTCATGCCAAATCATCTTGGGATTATGATGTGGCCGACCGCAATCGCCCTCTGGCCAAAAAAGGAATTCAGCGTATTCAGGCCATGGCTAAAGTATGCGAAAGCACCTTTACAAGCGTACAACAATATTATAGTAGTCCAGCCAATCGGGCCTTGCATACTGCGACAATTCTATTTCATGAATTGCAGCTGCCAATGAAACGATTGCAACTCGATGAAGCACTCTATACCTTTGAAGCTTCAAAAGTATTAACAGCTATTGATCGCCTTCCCGATGAATTGGATTCGGTCTGTTTTGTGGGGCATAACCCTGCACTAACGTATGTAGCAGCCAAACTTACCGATAACTTAATCCAACATATGCCAACCGCTGCTTGGGTAAAGATTATATTTGCACAAGACAATTGGAAGTCACTTTCCAGTGGAACGGCGAAATGGGGGCATCCAAAAGTACTTTTGACCAAATAAGCATGGAGAACCAATACATTAATCGAGAAATCAGTTGGTTAGACTTTAATGCACGAGTCCTCCAAGAAGCAGCGGATTCAAAAGTCCCCTTAATAGAGCGTCTTCGGTTCTTAGGTATTTTCTCCAATAATCTTGATGAATTTTTTCAAGTCCGTTATGCTACAGTTCGTCGAATCGCTCAATCAGAAAAATCAGGAAAAAAAGTATTAGGAGGTGTGAGTGCACAAGTTTTATTGGAGCAGATTACGCAAAGAGTTATTCAATTGCAAAAACAAAGTGTAGAAATCCTTAATGCAATCGAAGCGGCATTGCAGGAAGAAAACATCTACTTTATTAATGAAGAACAAGTTCCAAAGCAACAGCACGAATTTCTTCGAGAGTACTTTTTAGAACATGTGAGTCCGGCTTTAGTCACCGTAATGCTTTCCAAAAAACGAGCACAAGACTTTACAGACAACACAGCCTTTCTCACAGTTAAAATGAAACGGCGAAAGACACCAGAAGGCAAAGATCCCCATGCCTATGCTTTGATTGAGTTGAATCCTGAATTGGATCGTTTTATTGTTCTCCCCAAAATTGGAGACCGTCAAAACATAATGCTACTAGACGACTTGATTCGTTATCATTTTCATTTGATTTTCAGTTTTTTCGATTACGAAACCATTGAAGCCCATATGATAAAAATCACAAGAGATGGCGAATTGGATTTGGAAGAAGATGCCTCGAAAAGCTATATTGAAAAAATTGCTGAGAGCGTGGAGGATCGAATGGTCAGTGATCCTGTTCGGATGGTGTATGACAATACCATTGGCAAAGATACTTTGAGTTTTGTAATGAATAAATTAGGTATTGATACCACAGATAGCCTCATTCCTGGAGGACGCTACCATCATCGCCGTGACTATATGAAGTTTCCCAGTTTGGGACGCACCGACTTACTGTATAAAACGATTGATCCCCTTTCCATTGCTGGATTGAGTTTGGAAAAACCCCTATTTGAATCGATACAAAAGAAAGATTATTTATTACATACACCCTATCAAAACTTCTCCTATGTGATTAAGTTCCTTAGGGAAGCCGCTCTAGATCCTCAGGTCCAAACGATTAAGTTAACCGTCTATCGACTAGCGAAAGTTTCTCATGTTGTAAGTGCATTGATCAATGCCGCCAAAAACGGCAAGAAGGTTTTGGTTCAAATCGAATTGCAGGCACGATTTGACGAAAAAAATAATATTGATATGGCGAGTCGACTTGAAGCTGCAGGCATCCAATTGATCTTTGGAGTACCGGGACTGAAAGTACACGCCAAACTATGTCTTGTGGAACGACTAGAGGGTAAGAAAACACGTCGTTACGGCTTTATCAGTACAGGAAATTTCAATGAGGCGACAGCAAAAATCTATACAGACTATACCTTGTTTACCTACAATCAAAAAATATTAAAGGAAGTCAATAAAGTATTCAATTTCTTAGAGGTTAATTACAAGATTAAAAAATACAAACACCTTATCGTATCCCCACACTATACCTTCAGCACCATCAGTCGATTGATAGATCAAGAAATTACCAATAAAAAAGAGGGTCGCCCAGCTGGAATAAAAATGAAATTGAACAATATGACCTCTTATAAGATGGTTGATAAACTTTATGAGGCTAGTAGCGCTGGCGTTCCGGTTCAACTAATGATTCGAGGAATTTGTTGTTTGATCCCTGGAGTCAAAGGAATGAGTGAGAACATTGAAGTGGTTGGTGTCGTTGATCGTTTTCTTGAACACTCCCGGGTCTATATTTTTGAAAACGATGCATCGCCACTAATTTATATTTCTTCAGCAGATATGATGACTCGTAATATAGAGAATCGTGTTGAAGTTGCTTGCCCCATCTACGATTCCGATTTGCAAGAACAAATTATAAATGCATTTGCTATTGGCTGGGAAGACAACATTAAAGGCCGAAAAATCAACGGTTCTGTTCAAAACCAATTGAATTCTAATGATAAGGAACCCTTGCGTTCTCAAGAGGCTTTGTACCAGTATACCCAAAACCTTGTTTCCCAGTGCGATTAGATAAATTTGCTGCAATTGATATCGGTTCCAATGCTATTCGTATGTTGGTTGCCAATGTAGTTATCGATAAAGACCAACCGACTCAATTTCATAAAAACTCGATTGTGCGGGTGCCTATCCGTCTTGGTGAAGATTCTTTTACTGTAGGGGAGATTTCCTCTAAGAATGTAAAGCGTTTGACACGAGCCTTTAAGGCCTTCAAGCAAATCATGAAAGTTCATGAGGTATCACGATACAGGGCCTATGCAACCTCCGCTCTTCGGGAAGCGAGTAATACTCCTTGGGTATTGGATAAAATTAAAGAGAAAACAGGAATAAGCGTAGAAGTTATCGATGGTCGTAAAGAAGCTAAAATTATTTCAACAAATACGGGTCT
>DQCR01000028.1 GCA_003533785.1 Flavobacteriaceae bacterium | reverse complement strand
TGAACCAACTGAGCTAAGCGCCCAAAATGTGTGGCAAATATAGCGTATTTTACTACATTGATCTACACAGCTTGTAAATTTTCTATTACTTCCCCCACCACAAAAGTACTTCCAGTCACTACAATCAAATCCTTTGTAGTGGCCTGTTCTATAGCACTCAAATAGGCCGATTCTACAGATTCAAAACAATTGTAAAAAAGAATATTAGAAGACAGCAGCGCTTTAATTTTATTTACGGGAAAAGCCCGGAATAACTTCGGAGCACAAAAGTAATAATGGGCCTCAGAAGGGAGCATTTCTAGTAGAGTACTTATCGGCTTATCTTGAACAAATCCAATAACAATATGGAGGCGGTTATAGCTTTCCAGAGATAGGTTCTTTTTTAGATGGAAAAACCCTTCTTTATTGTGACCCACATCTACAATCACTTTGGGTTCTGTATTAAGGGTTTGCCACCGTCCTTTCAGCTCTGTATTTGTCTGTACCTTCAAAAACCCCTTCCTAATAATAGATGGTGTCAAATTCAACTCTGGAAGGCGGTTTAGTGCAGTATAGGCGGTTTGCATATTAATTTGTTGATAGCTGGGCACAGAAACGCCTATATCTGGTGTTCTTTTTGATGCAGAAACGTAATAGATTGGGGCCTTTTTTTCTTTGGAATGGGAGTCAAAAACGGGGCGTGTGTCAGGACGATCTTCTCCAATAATCACTGGGGTGTAGGGTTTGATAATTCCTGCTTTTTCTTCCGCAATGGAAGCGTGATTGTCTCCCAAAAAATGAGTGTGGTCCAATCCAATGTTTGTGATTACAGATACTAGAGGGGTTACGATATTGGTTGCGTCTAGGCGTCCTCCCATGCCCACTTCTATGAGCGCATAGTCTACTGCTTGTTCGTTAAAGTACTGAAGGGATAAAGCCAGAGTTATCTCAAAAAAAGAAAGTTTTTCAGTACGGATATAGTTTTTGTATTTGGCAATAAAAGCCACTACGGTTTCCTTATCAATATAAACCCCATTGATCTTGATCCGCTCTCTAAAGTCAACCAAATGAGGAGAAGTATATAAACCCACTCGATACCCCGTTTCTTGCAATACCGAAGCAATAAAATGGGCTGTTGAGCCTTTGCCATTGGTTCCCCCAACATGAATAATGTCTAATTGATCTTGTGGGTTACCCAATCGCTGGCAGAAGCCCTTTATCCTATCTAGTCCAGGCTTGAAAGCGACTGCCCCTTGCTTTTGGTAAAAGGGCAACTGATTGAACATCCAGTCCAGCGTATCTGTATAATTCACTTTTTATTCTCCCAATTTAAATTGAATGACAACAAAACCGATCTGCTTGGTGGGAGCATTTGTGTCGGGGTACCAACGATGGAGCAGGGCCGTACGCCGTGCTGGTTCCAGTAGACAAGGATGGGCATTGGTGGTTCCTTTCACTCCCGGTTGCGCGGCTTCAACTTCTCCTTGTTGATTCACAGTGATACGAACCACAACAGTTCCCTCTTGATTGCACTCCTGCACCACCTTCCCATTGGATTGTAAGCTTCTTCCATTGAGTCCATAGCCACCGCCACGACCACCTAAACCCTCATTTCCATAGTAACTATTCGCATAGGGGTTGCCCGTTTCTTTGCCTTTATCGCCACCCATTTCCGAATCATCCCCTTCGCTCGCTTCGGAACGACCTTCTTTTTTAGGCGCCTTAAACATATTTTGAAGAACTTGTTGGGTGGTTTTGGCAATTTTTGGTTTTTCAGGCTCGGGTGTTGCCTGTTTTTGAGTGCTTGGAGAAGGTTCTTTTTTAGGAGTAGGGACTGGTTTTTTCTTAGGTGTTTTTTGGGGAATTGCTACCGTACTTTCCTTTTGAGTGATTACTTTTTCTATGGCTTTGGGGGGCGGAGGCGGGGCTTTTTGTGGTTCCACTGCTTTTTCTTTTTGAATTGGATCTGGTTTGGAAGCAATGGGGTTGACAGGCTGAGATTTACCAGAACCTGTAGTACTCGTTCCAAAATTTACTTCCATTCCAAAAGAAACAGGCGGATCGTAATACGTCAATCCCAAAAGAAATAAAAGCAGCAAAAGCAATACTGCGATAATTGACGTTAGTATTGCCGATTTACGCTCGTGAGGGGTTTGTAACAATTTCATTTTATTGGGCATCCACAGCCAATACAATTTTAATTCCGTTCTGATTGGCAATATTCATGACATACACCACTTCTTCAATCGCAACATTTTCCGCTGCACGAAGAACAATAGATTTGTTTGCCGCTTGGGTAAGCTGGGCAATAAGGGATGGTTGGAGGCGGGCCTTAGCTACTTTTTTATCATCAATGAAAAAAGCTCCCGATCGATCAATGGTCACAGCTACTGTGCTTCGATTTTCAGTTTTCCCTTTGGCCTGCGGTAATTTCACATCAATAGTGTTGAGTTGCTTGGCCAAAGTAGAAGCAATCATAAAGAAAATAAGGAGTAAAAACACCACATCCGTCATGGATGACATATTGAAATCGGGACTTATTTTATTTCTACCTCGTAAATTCATTATCAAGCGGGTTCATTAAGTAGGTCCAAAAACTCCAAAGAGGTGGCTTCCATCAAATACACAGCTTTGTTTATTTTAACAACCAAATGGTTGTAACAGACATAACCAATAATCCCAACAATAAGTCCTGCGACTGTTGTGGTCATAGCAGTGTACAAGCCATCGGACAATAATTTCATGTCGATATTGCCTCCTGCATTGGATATTTCGAAAATAGAAAGAATCATTCCGATGACTGTCCCCAAGAACCCTATCATAGGGGCTGCTCCAGAAATGGTGGCTAGTATAGAAACATTCTTCTCCAACTTATAGACCTCCAAACGCCCTGCATTCTCAATAGCTGTATTAATATCTTCCAGGGGGCGACCAATTCTTGAGATGCCTTTGGCAATCATTTGGGCAACCGGTTTATTTTCCTTCATACAAAGGGCTTGCGCACCCTCAATTTTACCACTCACTACATAGGAACGTATTTGAGGCATAAAGTTGGCATCGTATTTCAAGGCGGCCCGAATAGCAAAGCGACGCTCAAAATAAATATAGAACACCATTAAGAGAAGAAAAAAAAGCAATCCAATGATTACTTGACCGCCCAATCCGCCATCTTGAATCAATTCTAGTATGGATAGTTTTTTTTCGGTTTGTAACGAAACACTTTCTTGCTGAACCAGTGATAACGTATCTAGCATAGTCAATTTATTTTATAATAAAACGTTCCAAACACGAAATATATTTTGTGTTTAGAAGACCAAATCTCGCATCAAAACAAATACAACCGACCCAGCAAGGAATCCAATCAATGCCAGCCAAGATATTTTTTTGAGATACCAGACAAAATCAATTTTTTCCATCCCCATAGCAACTACTCCAGCGGCAGAACCTATAATTAACATACTCCCGCCTGTTCCAGCTGAAAATGCGATGAAATGCCATAAAGGATGATCCGTGGGTTCTGAAAACATGCCCATACTAGCCGCTACTAAAGGCACATTATCAATCACCGCAGAGCCCGCCCCTAGTAAAACAACAACAATATCCGTGTTGGGAATTGCTGTATTGAGTGAGTCAGCAAAAGAAAATAAATATCCCAGCGATTCCAAAGCGGCTACAGCCATAAGAATCCCAAGGAAAAAAAGAATACTCGGCAATTCAATTTTTGATAGCGAACTATGAACGGGACTGTGACTTGCGTGCGCATCGGATTCTTGGTCGATGGAGCTAATATTGATTTTCGCGTTACTGAATATTTCAGCAAAGGTGGCTACAATAGCCAAAGACAGCATCATTCCAACGTAGGGAGGAAGATGAGTAACTGTTTTGAATACGGGTACAAAAACAATGGCAGACAATCCGAGATAGAGCATGGATGCTCCACGGGGATGAAGTGAACCTTCCTCCTCATTTTCATCTTTTTTTATATCCCCCTGAAACGCGGGAAGAAAGGTGGCGATAAAAACAGGTACAACAACACAAACGATAGAAGGAATCAATAGATACATGATTAATTGTCCTGTGGTTACTTTATCCCCTATCCAAAGCATTGTTGTTGTCACATCTCCGATCGGCGACCACGCTCCACCTGCATTAGCGGCAATGATAATTAAGCCGGCAAACCAAATCCGGGTATTTCTATCCTTGATTACTTTCTGTAGAATAGTGATCAACACGATGGTAGCCGTTAGATTATCTATAATGGCTGACAAAATGAAAGCCAAAATCGCAAAAATCCACAGCAGCCCTTTTTTACTCGTCGTTCGAATGAAGTTTTTAATGGTGAAAAAACCATTGAAATAATCGATAATTTCAACAATGGTCATTGCACCCAGCAGGAAAATAATAATCTCTGCTGTTTTCCCGAGATGGTGCAACAGAATTTCTTCAATATGAGTAGGTTCCAATTCTCGCAGCAATGTATTCACTTCAAAAACAGGCAAATGGGCCAAAGCAATAATTGCCCATAAGAAGGCCATCATCCCCAGGGCTGGGATGAGTTTATCTATCTTTAAGTTATGTTCCAAAGTAATGGCCAAATAGCCCAATGTGAATATTCCAATAATCAATATCTCCATTCTGTAAGTGCTTTCTGTATTCGGTTTATGTTATGTTCGAAAATAGGTAAAATTTAAAACTTCATCCGTATTCTAGGGAAAATATACAGCCCCAGAGCTATGGTTTTTAACCGCTCCAGTAACGCTAGACAAGCAATTGGGAAGTTCTATTAATCGAAGCACACCCAAAAATCCAAAAATGAGGGCTTCTTTAAATTCGATAATCGACCGCGATGGTAATTGTAAATCCCCTTTTATCTGGGATTGAAGTTCTGCCATAACCATTCGATTATAAGTTCCTCCACCCGTGCACAAAATTGTTTTGGTATTCTCAAAAACGCGAGCCAATTGATGCGCTATGTGGCAAGCATAGGTATGCATCACATCGGCAACCTCATGATGGACTAATGATTGTTCTATAATCGGATATACTTCCTTTTCAAGCCATTCGACGCCAAGCGATTTGGGAGGGTTTTTAGCATAATACGGAAGGGCTTCCAAAGACTGAAATAATCGTTCGATGAAATTCCCTTTTTGGGCAATTTTTCCATCTTCGTCAAAGGGTTTCCCCAATTTTTCACTCAAGTAGTTTAAGACTAAATTCATTCCCCCTACATCAAAAGCTATCGGATCCTCACGGGCAAATAGAAGACTTACATTCGCAAATCCTCCCAAATTCAAGCAAGCATCAAAATCATTGAAAAGTTCTTTATCTCCAATCGGAACTAGAGGGGCACCTTGCCCTCCAAAAGCCACGTCTTGTTTGCGAAAATCACATACTAGAGGGATTCCCACCAGAGAAGCAAGCTCCGGACGGTTTCCAATCTGATAGGTGCTTTTTTTATGAGGTTTGTGAAGAGCGGTATGTCCGTGAGAACAAATAGCATCTAATTCGGTGATGTTGTGGCTGGAAATGAATTCATTTATTCTGGTAGCCAAATACAGGGTATAGGCTTTATCAACTTCATCCAACTCGTTATCATTCAAAGAGATTAAACTTGAAAGTCTCTGCGTCCATTCTTTGGAATAGGGGTCGGTATGGGTCTGTTGGATGGTGAAATGCCATCCTTGGTCTTGGTCTTGGGTTAGTGTCACACAAGCCAAGTCAAGTCCATCTAAAGAAGTTCCGGACATTAGCCCTAGAATCTTCCAGTATTTTTTTTCTTTATATATCCGTTTTGTCTTTTTAGTCACCCTAAGTAGGATTTAGATTTTTCAAAAATATTAATGGTTTTTTAAATAATCCTTAGATATATTTAAAATAATTGAGAAAAATGATAAAAAATAATTGTCCTAGGGCAAGACAGCTTACTTAGCTCGGTAAAAAAGTATAATTTCGCCTTTCCCCCTAAGAAAAAAACTATATGCTGCCAGTACAACAAGGACTGTATTCCCCCGAAAATGAGCACGATAATTGTGGTGCAGGATTCATTTGTAGCCTCAACGGTAATAAGACCAATGACATCATCCACAAAGCACTAGATATTCTAGACAAATTAGAACATCGAGGGGCTGTGAGTGCTGACGGAAAAACAGGTGATGGTGCTGGAATTCTGATTGAGATTCCACACGAATTTCTCAAAGAGGCCTGTTCTTTTGAGTTACCAGAGGCCCACGAATACGCTGTTGGAATGGTCTTTCTGCCTCAGAAAGAAAACCAAAGAGCATATTGTATCGAAACTTTTGAAGGGGAAATTAAAAAACAAGGACTATCTATTTTGGGCTGGCGAAAAGTACCCGTAGATCCAAGCCATGTTGGGGCTATTGCAGCCAAGACAGAGCCCTACATCATGCAAATCTTTGTGACTCGGGGGAAAACACAACTCAGCGAACACGAATTCAATACGGCTCTTTTCATTGCCCGCAAGAGCAGCGAACACAAAATATGGAGTTCGAAAATGTCTCAGGCAAGCTACTTTTATTTGCCTAGTTTTTCAACGCACACACTCATCTACAAGGGGCTTTTGATTCCAGAGGATATCAAAGCCTACTACCGGGATCTAAATGAGCCTAAGGTAGTCACTCGTTTGGCCTTGGTTCACCAGCGTTTTTCCACCAATACCTTCCCAACTTGGGATTTAGCGCAACCCTTCCGATATATGTGTCACAATGGGGAAATAAATACCTATCGTGGAAACCTCAGTCGCATGCAGTCACGAGAAGAACTCCTAAAAAATGAATTTTTTGGTGACAACATCAAAGACATTTTACCCGTTATCCTGCCTGGAAAATCCGATTCGGCTTCTATGGATATGGTGGTGGAATTACTCTTAGCTACTGGTCGTTCTTTGCCAGAAGTGATGATGATGATGGTTCCTGAAGCTTGGGAAAAGCACAGCAATATGGACCCTACCAAAAAAGCCTTTTACGAATACAATGCTTGCATCATGGAGCCATGGGACGGCCCTGCCTCCATTCCCTTTACCGATGGAAAATACATTGGGGCCCTCTTGGATCGAAACGGGCTTCGCCCCTCTCGCTACACACTCACCAAAGACGGTTATGTGGTAATGTCCTCTGAAACGGGAGTGCTGGATATTGCCCCTGAAAATATTGAAATGCACGGTCGTTTGGAACCTGGAAAGATGTTCCTGGTGAACATGGATGAAGGACGCATAGTGAAGGATGAAGAGATTAAGACTGAGATTGTAAACCAAAGACCTTATAAAAAGTGGGTCAACGATCATTTACTTCCTCTTAAAGAAATCCCGTACACGGGAAACAACACCCCTGAAGAAGCGGAAATTTTTGACACTCGATTGCGCATCTTTGGATACACCCAAGAGGACTTAAAAACCATCATAACCCCCATGAGTATTCAGGGCAAAGAAGCCATTGGATCTATGGGTACAGATACTCCTTTAGCTGTCCTTTCAGATCGTCCTCAGCTCCTGTACAATTATTTTAAGCAACTTTTTGCCCAGGTGACCAACCCACCCTTGGATGGAATCCGTGAGGAAATCGTCACCGATACAAGTCTGAGCATTGGTAATGACCGCAATATTTTTGATATCACTCCAGAACAAGCCAAAAAGCTTCGGATTCAAAATCCTGTTATCTCCAACGAAGACTTGGATAAAATCAAATACATTGAACATGCAGATTTTAAATCCACTTCTATATCGACACTCTATCCAGTAGAAAAAGGGTTGAATGCCTTGGAAACAACTCTAGAGAATATTGTCAAAGACACCCTAAAAGCGCTTGAACAGGGAGCTAATATTATCATTTTATCGGATCGTGGAACAAATAGTGAGATGGCACCAATGCCCATGCTACTTGCTTGTGCGCATCTCCATAATGCCTTGAAAAAACATTCGAGACGATCTGATTTCGGTATAATTATAGAATCTGCCGAGCCGCGCGAACCGCACCATTTTGCCTTACTTTTCGGATACGGCGCCAGTGCTATCAACCCCTACATGGTCAATGAGGTGATCGCCTATCAAGTAAAGAATAAGGTGATTGAAGGCCTCAGCAGTGACCAAGCCATTGACAACTTCAACAAAGCCATAGCCAAAGGAATTATTAAGGTTATGAACAAGATTGGTATTTCCACGCTTCATTCCTATCGAGGAGCCCAAATATTTGAAGCCCTAGGATTATCCAAATCTTTTGTCGACCGATTCTTCTGCAATACGGCTTCTCGAATCGAGGGAATTGGGATTTATGAGATAGAGAAAGAGATTCAGTTGCGCCACAAAAAAGCGTATCAAACCGAGAAATTGGGGGGAATGAATCTTGAAATCGGTGGCGACTATCGCTGGCGCAGAGACGGGGAAGCCCATATGCTCAATCCCAATTCGATTGCCCAATTGCAAGTTGCCGTTCGGCAAAACAAGCCGCAAAGCTACAATGCGTATGCTCAAATGATCAATGAGCAAAATGAAAAACTAATGACGCTTCGAGGACTTTTTGAGTTCTCCAGTTTTGATCCCATTCCATTAGAAGAAGTAGAGCCTTGGACCGAAATTGTCAAGCGATTCAAGACCGGAGCCATGTCCTTGGGATCCATCAGTCAAGAAGCTCACGAAAACTTAGCCATTGCGATGAATCGGATTGGGGGGAAAAGCAACTCTGGCGAAGGAGGCGAAGACCCCAAACGATTCCAACCTGACATGGATGGCAATTGGAAAAACAGTGCCATCAAGCAAGTTGCTTCTGGACGCTTTGGAGTATCGAGTCATTACCTTTCATCTGCCAAAGAAATTCAAATTAAGATGGCACAAGGAGCCAAGCCCGGGGAAGGCGGACAATTGCCTGGCCCTAAAGTGAATCCCTACATTGCCTCTGTACGAAACTCCACACCTTATGTGGGATTGATTTCTCCCCCACCCCACCACGATATTTATTCCATTGAAGATCTTGCACAGCTGATTTACGACTTAAAAAATGCCAACAGAGAGGCACGAATCAATGTCAAGCTGGTATCAGAAGTAGGAGTGGGTACTATCGCCGCAGGGGTTGCCAAAGCTAAAGCCGATGTAATCCTGGTTTCCGGTTTTGACGGGGGTACAGGAGCCTCCCCGCTCACCTCGCTCAAGCATGCTGGACTTCCTTGGGAGCTAGGGATCGCCGAAGCGCAACAAACGCTCGTGCTCAACGACCTTAGAAGCCGAATTGTCTTGGAATGTGACGGACAAATGAAAACAGGACGTGATGTTGCTGTTGCTTGCTTGCTCGGAGCCGAAGAGTTTGGATTTTCTACGGCACCTCTTATTGCATCGGGCTGCATTATGATGCGCGCCTGCCATTTGAATACTTGTCCGGTTGGAATTGCTACGCAAGATCCCGACCTGAGGAAAAATTTCAAAGGCCAACCCGAGCATGTTATCAACTATTTCTATTTCGTTGCCGAGGAGTTACGAAAAATCATGGCTTCTCTAGGGTTCCGATCAATTGATGAAATGGTGGGTCAGTCTCAAAAATTAGACATGAAAAACGCCTTGGACCACTACAAAGCCAAAGGCATTGACCTTAGTAATATCTTGTACAAGCCAGCCACTCCTTCTCACGTTGCCGTATACAATACCCAGACACAAGACCATGGATTGGATGGGGTATTGGATTTTACTATTTTGGAGCAAGCACATCCAGCCGTATACCGAAAAGAAGAACAGCATCTGGAATTTAAAATTAAGAACACCAACCGTTCTGTTGGGGCATTATTGAGTAATGAAATTTCAAAAATTCACGGAGCTGCTGGTCTGCCCGAAGACACGTTGAGTTTAAAGTTTAACGGTACGGCAGGACAAAGCTTTGGTGCCTTTTCCACCCGAGGCCTCTTTATGAAGGTCAATGGCAATGCCAATGATTATTTTGGGAAAGGACTCTCTGGGGCCAAACTCGTTGCGCAAATCCCTGAAGGAGCCACCTTCAAAGCCGAAGAAAATATCATCATTGGTAATGTGGCGCTCTATGGAGCTACTGCAGGAGAAGCCTATATCAACGGAATCGCTGGGGAGCGCTTTTGTGTTCGGAATTCGGGAGCCACAGCTGTGGTAGAAGGAATTGGAGATCATGGGTGTGAGTATATGACAGGGGGGATTGCCTTAATCCTCGGCGAATTTGGCCGTAATTTTGCCGCAGGAATGAGCGGCGGTATTGCGTATATTTACAGTGAGGATGGCCTTTTTGACGAAAAGAAATTCAACCTCGAAATGGTGGAATTAGAAGATTTGACCCAACAAGATCGGGAAGCCGTAGAACAATTGTTGGTCAATCATCACGACTATACCAAGAGTGATAAAGCAAAAATGATACTAGACGATTGGCCCAAGAGTAGTAAAAAGTTTATTAAAGTAATGCCAACAGATTACAAACGGGCATTGGAGATGCTGGCCAATCAAGAACAAGAAAAAACAGAAAAAGATGGGTAAACTGAGAGGATTTAAGGAGATTGAAAAACTGCAGGAACCAGTAATAGACCCCAAGGAACGAATTCAAAACTATAACGAATTCACCCTAGCACCCGAGGACACTCAATTGCAAGATCAAGGAGCACGCTGCATGGATTGTGGCGTTCCCTTTTGCCATTCGGGCTGTCCCTTGGGGAATTTGATCCCAGACTTCAACGACGCTGTCTATAAAAACGAATGGGAAAAAGCCTTGCATATACTGCATTCCACCAACAATTTTCCGGAGTTTACCGGTCGTTTGTGCCCTGCCCCTTGCGAAGAAGCCTGTGTACTGGGCATCATCAATCCTCCCGTGTCCATCGAGTTGATTGAAAAATACATTGTAGAACGCGGCTTCAAAGAAGGCTGGATTGCTCCGCAACCGCCTAGCCATCGTACAGGTAAAAAAGTGGCTGTAGTTGGCTCGGGTCCTGCCGGACTGGCAGCGGCTCAACAGTTGAACCGAGCGGGACACAGCGTAACTGTATTTGAACGAGACAACAAAATCGGCGGCTTGCTCCGCTATGGCATTCCCGATTTTAAAATGGAGAAAAAAATCATTGATCGTCGCCTTCAAGTTCTCGAAGCCGAAGGCATTGTTTTTCAGTGTAATGTTGAAATAGGTAAAACGATCACTGCCGAAGAATTGGAATCGGAATTTGATGCCGTTGTGTTGTGCACAGGAGCTACCATCAAAAGGAATTTGCCAATCCCCGGTGCCGACCTAGAAGGCGTGGTGCAAGCCATGGATTTCCTACCACACAACAACAAGGCGGTAGATGGCCAACACCAACGCGATCCCAAATACTTGGCCAAAGACCGAAATGTGATTGTCATTGGCGGGGGAGACACAGGCTCTGACTGTATCGGAACCTCCAATCGGCACGGCGCCAAAAGCGTTACCAATTTTGAAATCCTTCCCAAACCTCAAGAAGGACGATCCGAAGAAAATCCCTGGCCCTACTGGCCCTTCAAACTCAAAACAAGTTCTTCCCACAAAGAAGGTAGCCACCGAGAATGGAGTATTCTGACCAAAGAATTCGTCGACGACGGAAACGGACACATCAAAGCTCTGAAGACCGTGGAAGTAGAATGGAAAAAAATCCCCGGCGAACGGCCAAAGTTGGTCGAGCGCAGAGGGTCTGAAAAAGAGTGGCCTTGTGATTTGGTCTTGCTCGCCCTTGGGTTCACAGGTCCCGAAAAATCACTGCCCGAACAATTCGGATTGCCGTTGGACGAACGGGGCAACCTGGTGGGTAAAAACAGCTACCAAACTGAAAAAGCGAATATTTTCACCGCCGGTGATTGCCGTCGGGGGCAGTCCTTGATCGTTTGGGCCATCTCAGAAGGGCGGGAAGCCGCGCATCAGGTAGACACCTATTTGATGGGCACATCTGCCCTGCCACAAAAAAATAAAGCCGGAGATCTCGCTGCCGTATAATTGCTTTTTACAGCCTTGAATAATAAATGGTCTAGCCCTTGCTGGTTTCTCAACTAAAATTAAAAATTCAACTCGCCAACTAAAGTGAATCTAGAGGATTGGATAGATGGTCTTTAGACCCTTTACTGACGTGGGTATAAATTTCTGTGGCTTTAATTGAATTGTAACCCAACAATTCCGGTACATACCGAATAGTATCCTCGTTTTCTAATTGATGCGTGGCCTAGGGGTCGCAATATATGGGGTGTGACTGTTTTATGTATTTGGGCTCTATGAGCGTACTTCTTGGTGAACTGTTGAATGCTTTTACCGAGTAGCCCGCTCCCTTTTGTCCCTCAAAGAGAAAATCCTTGGGGTGGAAAGCAGTGTAATAGGTGCGAAGGTTTCCAAGAGAGTCTTGGGTAGAGGAAGCATCCGATCCTTTTGTCCCTTGGCATTTCGAACTATCAAACGCTTCATTTCTGAGACGGTTAGATAGCATGGTAGCGGTTTTGCTTTTCTCTGGGGATACAAAGCAGTGAGATCGAGTCGCATGTTGTAATACAGTTGATAAAACTTGGCCAAGGCATTTTTGTAGGTCTTAATACTTGAGGGGCATAGCGCTGCAGGCGCAGCTCGTCCTCAAAATCAGTTAGGATGCTTTTTGTATTGGGCCACATCACATTCGCTTTAGGTAATTTTATACCTGTCTTAAATGTAAACTATTTGTTTAGTTTTCAGTCATTTTCATGTAATGATAGAAAATGGATATACGCTATTAATTGAGAATGCCTATAGGCAATGCGTATATTCAAACGTTGATCAGTAATTGCCTACGGCACATTAATTCGCACTTCGTGCTCTATTTTAACTAATTACTGACCAATGGCATTCGTACATCACGCTCATCACCAAGGACATTGAGTATTTATAGAGTTAAATTAAAATGTGCCTTAGGACAGACAACATTAGTGTATAGCTAATGGGATGCAATCATAGCTCCCTGTGAGACTGCGTCTCACTCACCATACATGGAACGTTAGAGTATAAAAAAACCCTTACATTTCTGTAAGGGTTTCGAAGAAGGC
>DQCR01000044.1:10462-24474 GCA_003533785.1 Flavobacteriaceae bacterium | reverse complement strand
TAATGATGGCCTTTGCTGTCACAACAACAACTTTCGCTCAGGAGGAAGAGACAGAAGAACCAGAAAAGACGTTCAGCATGTCAGGAAGCGTCGACGCTTACTACAGAAGCAATGAATATGCACCGGGAACTTCTTTTGGAAACTTAAATGGTTTTGCGCTTGGAATGGCCAACGTGATTCTTTCCTACGAAGGTGAAAAATCAGGTTTCGTGGGAGACTTCGTATTTGGCCCTCGTGGGAACGATGCGGTGTTCGGATCGGCCTCTTATATAGACGACGATGGGGAACTTGTAGCTAAAGGGTCTAACTCTATTGTCAATCAATTGTATGTATACTACAACCTTAGTGATAGCTTTACGGTGACCTTAGGAAACTTCAATACTTTTTTGGGCTATGAGGTAATTTCTCCCGTGGCAAACTTTAATTACACAACATCCTACATGTTCTCATATGGACCCTTTTCACATACAGGAATTAAAGCAGACATTGCCTTATCCGACGATGTCTCGTTGATGCTTGGATTGCTAAACACAACTGACGCAACTGAATTCCAACCTATTGGGGAAGATTTCATGATTGGAGCACAGTTGGGTCTGTACGGGCAATATATCAACTATCTTGGTGGAGGTACCTACGGTGTTTCTCAAATCGATTTCACTGGTGGTTTTAATCTAACCGATGATTTCTATTTTGGTATTAATGCAACCAGCTATAGTGATGATCAAGATATAGAATTCTCTGGCGTAGCTCTATATCCTCAGTATACTTTTTCTGATTCTTTTGCATTGGGTGCGCGATTCGAATTCTTCTCTGAAGACGGTCTAGAAGCTATTGGATCCATTAGCGGAGAAGGAGATAATACTTCGTTTACTCTTACAGGTAACTATACTTCTGGAAATTTCATCTTGAAGCCTGAGATTCGTATAGATACAGCTTCAGGGCAATTCTATAGCAACGCCGATGGAGCTACAGACGGGCTTGCCGCCTTTATAGTCGCAGCAATTTATTCATTCTAAACCTTGCTTTAATAATTGTTTGTTTTGTTGAAAAAACCCTCAGCTTCGCTGGGGGTTTTTTATATTTAGCCCATTAAAAATGATACATGGCAACTCGAATTCTCTTTTTTTCTTTTTTTTTCTTTTCATTCTACACTCCCGCCTTTGCTCAAAATACGTTGGCGGAAGGACCATTTAAACAATTAATTCTTCGAGGGGTGACCCTAATCAATGGGAATGGCGCCCCAGCTAGAGGACCAGTAGATATTGTTATTGAAGGGGATAAGATCACAGACGTCAAAGTGGTGGGCAATCCGGGTATTACTATTGATCCCAATAACAGGCCTCAACTCAAAAAAGGAGGAAAAGAAATTGATGGAACAGGCAAATACGCTCTCCCAGGCTTTGTTGATATGCATGGTCATATTGGCGGTGTTTCCCAAGGGGCCGATTGGGATTATGTTTTTCATCTATGGTTGGCTCACGGAGTAACCACCGTTCGAGAACCCAGTGGCCGAGGAATTGATTTTACCCTTGATTTGAAAAAAAAAGCGGCCAACAATGAAATTATTGCTCCCAGAATTATTTCCTACACCGGGTTTGGTGAAGGAGTCGATGGCATAGAAACCCCAGAACAAGCTCGTGAGTGGGTACGAAACAACGCCAAAAAAGGAGCTGACGGGATTAAGTTTTTTGGTGCACCTCCCAAAATTATGAAAGCTGCCCTCGATGAAAACAAACGGTTAGGATTGGGGTCGGCTTGTCATCATACCCAAATGAGTGTAGCTCGATGGAATGTTTTGCATTCAGCGCGAGCAGGATTGACCTCCATGGAGCATTGGTATGGATTGCCAGAAGCCTTGTTTGAAGATCGTACTGTACAGAATTACCCTTTGAATTATAATTATCAAAATGAGCAACATCGTTTTGAGGAAGCAGGAAAATTGTGGGAACAAGCAGCTCCCCCCTATTCAGCCCATTGGAATGATGTGATGGATGAACTGCTTGCTTTGGATTTCACGTTAGATCCTACCTTTAATATTTACGAGGCTAGTAGAGATCTCCATCGTGCTCGCCGTGCAGAATGGCACGAAATATATACTTTACCCGCTCTCTGGCGGTTTTACCAACCTAGTAAAATCTCTCATGGCTCTTATTGGCACTTTTGGGGAACGGAACAAGAAATTGCTTGGAAGAAAAATTTCAATCTTTGGATGACCTTTATTAATGAATACAAAAATCGCGGTGGAAGAGTCACTACAGGATCGGATTCAGGTTTTATTTTTCAACTATATGGGTTTGCCTATATCCGTGAATTGGAATTGCTACGAGAAGCTGGGTTTCATCCTCTAGAAGTAATACGATCTGCAACCCTCAGTGGAGCCGAAGCTTTGGGCATGGAAGATCAAATCGGAACCATTGCTATAGGAAAACAAGCCGACATAGTTCTTATTGATGAAAATCCTTTGGAAAACCTGAAAGTTCTCTACGGCACTGGGGCGATCAAATTGACAGAGGATAATCAAGTTGTTCGCGTCGGTGGCATACAATACACCATTAGCAATGGTGTAATTTATCACTCCAAAGCCCTTCTAGAAGAGGTCGCTAAAAGGGTTGAAAAGGAAAAACTAATTGAAAATTTTACAATCAAACAACCTGGTATCAAACTCCCATGAAGCAAATTACTCTTGTAATGCATTGTCCCGATCAAAAAGGAATAATTGCAGGCGTTACTAATTTTATTCACAATAGCAAGGGAAACATTCTCTATATCGACCAATATGTAGACCGAGAGAATAAAACGTTCTTTATGCGTGTGGAAGTCGCTCTTGGAGAATCCAATTTCTATAGTCTTGAAAAAATTCAACAGGATTTTAAGCAAAATGTTGGGCGCCATTTTGATCTTAATTGTTCCTTCTACGATTCTGAAAAACCCCCTAAGATGGCAGTCTTCGTTTCCAAATACGACCATTGTCTATATGATATTTTATCACAGCAACTGTCGGGAGAACTTTCTGTTGAAATCCCTTTTATCCTCAGTAATCATCAAACACTAGAGCATATAGCCAATCGGTTTAATATCCCTTTTTACCATATTCCAATAACGCAAAAAACCAAAGTAAACGCAGAGCAAATGCAACTAAAATTATTGCAAAAGCACGAAGTAGACTTTATTGTTTTAGCTCGGTATATGCAGATCATTAGCCCCCAATTAATCGAACATTATCCCAATAAAATTATTAATATTCATCATTCTTTTTTACCTGCTTTTCCGGGGGCCAAACCCTATCATTCTGCTTTTGATAGAGGGGTCAAAATCATTGGAGCTACCAGTCATTATATTACAGAAGAATTGGATGCTGGTCCCATTATAGAACAAGACATATCGCGCGTAACGCACCTTCATCAAATTCAAGATTTTCTGAAAATTGGTAGGGATCTGGAAAGAGTGGTTTTAGTGAGAGCACTAAAAATGCATACAGATCGCAAGGTGATGGTATATAACAACAAGACTATTGTTTTTGTTTAGTCCTTTCCGAGTTGGATAAAATCCAGCATGGTTTGATTAAATTCCATAGGCCTTTCAACATTAACTACGTGTCCACACTTCGGCAAAACTTGAAGTTTTGCCGACTGGTGAAGGGCCACCACCTTTTGTACGGCTGGTAAAAACATATAATCTTCTTCTCCCATGATATACAGAGTAGGTATAGGAAGATCTACTTGTCTAAAAATTCGTAATAAAGGCAAAACCTCAGCGGTCATCTTATACCAACGAATAAATTCTTTTTGGTAAAGTTTTCTAGCTTCTTTAACGAATAGGGAACGTGACTCTTTGTGATTTTTGTAGGGCATAATAATGAAGGCAAAAAAGCGGTATATCCACATGTAGGGTAATACTGATTTGGTCCAATTTCCAAAAGTCATTAAAAATCGAGAGCGAAGATTGAATTTTAAAATTGCTCCCCCCAATATCATACTTTGCACCCTTTGGGGATACCATTCAGCAATCTGACGTATGATGATTGTTCCTAACGAAATTCCAACAAAGTGTGATTGTTCAATTTTTTCGTGATTCAGCACCTCAATGACATCTTTTGTAATCGATTTAAAAGTGTACTTTTTTAGCTTTTGTGTGTCAAAAAAACTTTTGGATTTACCGTGACCACGCAAATCTACCAAGAGAAGATTAAAATGCTTTGAAAAGAATCGAATCTGTTTGAACCAAATAGAGGAACTCCCTCCAGCTCCGTGAACGAAGGTTATCCAAGGCCGATCGGCATCTTTCATATAAACAGAATAATGAAGCATCTAAATCAATTTTTTTTGAAGCAACCAGGATTTCATCTGTTCTTGAAGCTTTTGAGCCTCGCTTGCAGCAGCAGCCTCAAAATCTTTTCCATGAGAAGCATAGATAATTCCTCTTGAAGAATTGACGAGTAAGCCACATCGAGAATTGAGTCCATTGGCAGCAACAGCGTCAAGGCTGCCCCCTTGAGCTCCAACCCCAGGCACCAATAAAAAAGTATTGGGGGCTAATTGACGTATGTCTGCGAGTGCTTCAGCTTGGGTTGCACCTACAACAAAAAACAATCGATCCTCAGCGCCTTCCCAGGTCTGAGCTTGACGAAGAATTTTTTTATACAAAGCCTCACCCTCTTGAGTGTGGTACTGAAAATCGTAAGCTCCCTCGTTGGATGTCAATGCCAACAAGATGGTGTAATGCGATTCAAAAGCTAGAAAGGGTTCCACAGAGTCTTTCCCCATATATGGGGCAACAGTAATGGCATCGAATTTCAATTGCTCAAAAAAAGCTTTGGCATAGCGAGTAGCGGTATTGCCAATGTCTCCACGTTTGGCATCGGCTATGGTAAATATATTGGGATAGTTTAAATTGAGATATCCTATGGTTTTCTCTAGGGCTTGCCATCCTTTCAGACCGTAGGCTTCAAAAAAAGCAATATTGGGCTTATAGGCAACTGTGTAGGGAGCAGTAGCATCAATTATTTTTTGGCAAAATTCAAAAATTAAATCGTTAGAGCTGGCAAGATGGGAAGGCATTTTATCCAAATCGACATCCAATCCCACACAAAGGAAAGATTGCTTTTTTTTGATTTGCGCTATTAGTTCGTCTTGAGTCATAATAGGTCGCCCGATTCTTTAAGCTTTTCTGTGTTTTGATACAGTTGCAATTCATCAATGAGTTTTTGAACATTCCCATTAATAATATTTTGCAAGTCGTATAAAGTTAAACCAATTCGGTGATCGGTTACCCTTCCTTGCGGATAATTGTAAGTACGGATTTTGGCAGAACGATCTCCAGAGGAAACCAAGGAGTTTCTTTTTTCAGCATCGGCTTGTTGTTTTTTACTCAACTCCATTTCATAGAGACGTGTTCGAAGAACTTTCAGTGCTTTTTCTTTGTTCTTGTGCTGGGATTTTTGGTCTTGACACTGGGCAACAATACCTGTGGGCTCGTGGGTAAGACGTACCGCCGAATAGGTAGTATTCACAGATTGTCCTCCAGGCCCTGAAGAACAAAAATAATCTATACGGACCTCGTTCATATCCACTTCTACATCAAACTCCTCGGCTTCTGGGAGAACCATCACTGTAGCGGCAGAGGTATGCACCCGTCCTTGAGTTTCAGTTTGAGGAACACGCTGCACTCGATGCACTCCCGATTCAAATTTGAGAGTACCATATACCTCTTCTCCAGAAACTTCAAAAATAATTTCTTTATAGCCCCCTGAAGTTCCTTCATTGGCATCTACAAAGTGGGTTTTCCAACCTTGATCCTGGCAGTATTTTGAGTACATCCGATAGAGATCTCCTGCAAAAATACTGGCTTCGTCTCCACCTGTTCCTGCCCGTATCTCAATCACGACGTTTTTGGTGTCTTCTGGATCTTTAGGTATTAGTAAGTATTTGATTTCTTCTTCTAAGATGGGAATTCCTGACTTTGCCTCCTCCAATTGCATCCGTGCCATTTCAATCATTTCAGCATCACTGCCCTCTTTAATTATGGCTTCTGCTTCTTCCTGATTAGCTAATAGGGCCTTGTACGCATCTGCTCGTTCGGTTAGTTTTTTTAAATCCTTGTACTCTTTGTTGAGTTGTATGTATCGTTTTTGATCGGCAATGATATCGGGCTGAATGATTAAATCGGATACTTCATCAAAACGTTGTTGGATGATTTGCAGTTTTTCTAGCATGCTGCTAAATTACGGGTAAATCCGGCTCGGTACAACTTGCATTTAAGGAATTGATTCAAAAAGAAGGTCGTAATCGATTGCAATTGTCTCGTTAATTTTGACTAAGAGAAAGGAGGGTAAGCTAACACCGAAATCAGTGGCATTAAAATTAAAAGAACCTTGAATTCTAAAGCCAGTATTGGAAGAACTATATTCAGCTATGACTGTTTTACTGGCTTCTACACCATGAAATGATAAGACCCCCACAATGGTAATATCTCCTTCGCTTGTTTTTTCAATAGATTTGGAATAATAGCGTACTTCTGGAAATCGAAGTGCTTCGAGTACTTCCAGAGCATGGCTATCGCGGTTTGCATTTTTACTATCAAAATCTCGAACACTCGCCTTGATGGCTAATTGTTTCGGTAGCCCCTCTTCAATGACGGCAAGTCCTTGCAATTGCTTATTGACTCCTTCCCAATTATGTGCTATGTGTTTAGCTTGATAAGTAAGCGTTGAAGCAGCTGTATTCAAGCGTATTTTTTGGGCTTGTAGAAGAGAAAACATTCCCAGGGAAAGCAAAAGTAAAAGTCTATTTTTCATATTAAAAAGTAAGGACAATCATGGCGGTAGCATAGCTAGCAAAAGCTGTATAGGCAGCTGCTCGATGAAGTTTTTTTCTGTCATCAGCCAAGACATTAGTGGCTACCATGGCGGAAAAATGAACCGTAGCCAACCATTTGTGAGCTCGGGTACTGGACAAGCCTTTTTTTTCCGACACTAGTGGGGGTGGAGAAAATAAGGATAAACCCGCAGTGGTAAAATATGTGGCTGTTGTTATATTTCCAACTGTCTTATGCAGTTCGTATAGTTCACGCTTTCCGTTATACAATTGCCCACCAATAAAGCCTTGGGCAATCATCCCTGCCAAAGTAACATATCCTAAAATTTGATGGGTAATTAGAAATTTACGGCGTAGTTTTAATTCTTTTTCCCGATTCTCAGGGGTCAACTCATAGCGCTTAAAGGATCGCATCGCCCCCTTCTCACCCCACAACAAGCGCTGGGTAAATAACATTCGATCGGGAAGCAGTCGTTGATCGATGGCATCAAGAGGCTCCATCTCAGCGAAGAGATCTTCTCCATTCTGAGCATTAATACTTTGGGAAACTATTACAAAAATTGTAAATAGAATTTTATTCATTAATAAATAATTTAAGGAGTGCTTCTTTGGTATTGGAATCCTCCTTTTTGGCCAACGGACCAAGATGTAAATACAACACTTAGGTAAATATCATCTTCGATTAAGTGAACTACTAAATTTGTATCCACAACTTCTTGGGGTTTAGTTACGGCTGACCTAAAATTTTCAAAAGTGAGGGTGGCTCTATCTTCCAATAGACCTACCGCCCATTCCGTACCAACGGGACTAAGCTCCTTATTGGCACTGCTATTCACTGCGGCATTATAGATTTGTCCGCCTCCATTGCCTCGCGTTATCCAAACATTTGATGTCAATCGGTCTTGATTACTTTCATCATTTGGATCGCTTCCGTCGGTTTTGGTGAAGGTGACTAATTCTCCACTCCAAACGGTGGGCTCTAGCGTGCTTGAATCCGTAGCGGTTGTATCTGTTGTGCTGCTTCCTGAAGTAGCTGTTCCGCTACCAGAAGTAGTTGAGCTACTAGTTGAGGGGGTCGCTGGAGCAGACGCAGAGTTGGCTCCGGTTTCCCCTTGATAGGAGGAAGTATCGTCGTCATACCCGGAAGAACAAGCACCAATTAGCAGTAAAAGAGGGAGAGTCCTTAAAAAGGATTTGAAATTTAAATTCATAATTATTCTTTTTCTATTAGCAAAAGTAGATACTACTTAGCCTGCAGCCCTACGTATCAAATTTGAACAAAAATGAACAAAATCCCTAGTGAATTACAAAAAAACTAATACGTAAAGGATCCTAGTTCAGACTGAATACTAACTTTTTTTTGGGGAGCCGCTTCTACGCGACCAATAATTTGAGCAGGAACGTTGAATGATTCTGATACGGCTATTAGCTCCCTAGCCAATGATTCAGGAAGGTAAAATTCCAGTCGATGTCCCATATTGAATACTTCATACATTTCTTTTCCAGAGGTATGAGATTCCTCTTGGATAAGCTGAAACAATGGAGGGATGGGCAATAAATTATCTTTAATCACATGGAGCTGGTCAATAAAATGTAAAATTTTGGTTTGTGCCCCTCCACTGCAATGAACCATCCCATGGATATGCTGGCGACCAATAGTATCAAAAATCTTCTTGACAATAGGAGCATAGGTGCGTGTGGGAGACAAGACCATTTGCCCCACAGTCTGAGCTGTCCCTGGCATGCGGTCTGTAAGTTTCTTAGAACCAGAATACACCAAGGAACTGGGTACGGAAGCATCAAAACTTTCTGGGTAGGAAGTTGCCAAATATTTTTCAAAAACATCGTGTCGAGCGGAGGTAAGGCCATTGCTTCCCATTCCAGCATTATAGGTTTTTTCATAGCTGGCTTGACCGTAACTCGCTAAACCAACAATAACATCTCCTGCTTTTATATTTGCATTATTTATAATATCAGAACGGTGAATACGAGCAGTGACTGTAGAATCTACAATGATGGTTTGAACCAAATCACCAACATCAGCCGTTTCACCTCCAGTACTTATTATCTGAACGCCAAACGAATTGAGCTCTTCGATGAGTTCCTCTGTCCCATTGATTATGGCACCAATTACTTCTCCAGGGATTCGATTTTTATTTCGGCCGATAGTAGAAGATAAAAGAATATCCTGTGTGACCCCTACACACAATAAATCATCTAAATTCATGACTAGCGCATCTTGAGCAATCCCTTTCCACACCGAGAGGTCTCCTGTTTCTTTCCAATAGAGGTAGGCCAGTGAAGATTTGGTTCCTGCCCCGTCTGCATGCATCACCAAAGCATGTTGAGAACTCCCCGTAAGATGATCGGGTATGACCTTACAGAATGCCTTTGGATATAAGCCTTTATCAATATTTTCAATGGCTTTGTGAACATCCTCTTTTTGTGAGGAAACCCCTCTTTGAGCATAGCGATCGCTTGACGTCATAAAACTACTTTGATGCAAAAATACAGTTTCATTGTAAGAGTAGCCATACCCAACAAAAGACTTTTTAACTATTGCATAAACAAGAGTTGACGGTATTTGGCCATCGGCCACAGGGAAGCATCTACAATCAATTCTAATTTATCGCACTGGTAACGGATTTCTTCAAAAAAAGGAAATACTTCTTTACAGTAAGCCATTGCTTTTTGGTGTGCATCGCTTAGTTGATTGGCTTTTTTACGTGCAGAAATCATCGCATTGACTCCTCTATTAATCGCCGCAATATGTTGAGAAATACGCTCAATAATGACCATTTGTTCTTTGGCGTGTTTTTCGAAAGCCTCTCCGTAGATCTCTTTGAGTCCACGCACATTTTCGATGAGTGTATTTTGATACCGAATTCCTGTTGGGATAACATGATTTCGAGAGATATCCCCCAAGGTTCGTGCCTCAATTTGTGTTTTCATCACATATTCTTCCAAATCAACTTGGTAACGGGCTATTAATTCTCTTTCTGTGAAGATGTTCAGGTGTTCGAATAATAATACACTTTTCTCATGGATGTAAGCGGGAAGCGCTTCGGGCGTTGTTTTATTGTTGCTTAGTCCCCGCTTAGCCGATTCTTTTTCCCATTCTTTCGAATAACCATCTCCCTCGAAAAGAATGCTTTTTATTCCTTTAATTTGATCGCGTAACACATTGAAAATAGCATCATCTTTCTTCATACCTTTTTTTTCAATAAGCGCATCAGTTTGTTCCTTAAAGGCATTCAACCGTTCAGCAACCATGGCATTCAATACAGTCATCGGCTTGGCACAATTGGCACTGGATCCTACCGCCCGGAATTCAAATTTATTTCCAGTGAAAGCAAAAGGAGAAGTTCTATTTCGATCCGTATTATCTAAAAGGATTTCAGGAATTTTTCCAATAACGTTGAGTTTCAAATCGGTTTTTTCCTGGGGAGAAAGTTTTCCTTTGGAGACATGTTCCAAGTCATCCAATACTTTCGAAAGTTGTTGTCCAATAAAAACAGAAATAATGGCTGGAGGAGCTTCATTGGCTCCCAATCGATGATCGTTTCCTGAACTGGCAATAGCTGCACGAAGAAGGGATTCGTGTTCCAGTACAGCTCCAATTGTACTAATAAAAAAGGTAAGGAATTGGAGATTGGACATGGGTGTTTTTCCAGGGCTCAATAAATTAATCCCTTTATTGGTGGCCAAAGACCAATTGTTGTGTTTTCCTGAACCGTTGATTCCTGCAAAAGGCTTTTCGTGCAACAAAACCTTAAATTGGTGCTTGTCCGCTATTCGATTCATTATATCCATCAATAAGGCGTTGTGATCTACGGCTAAATTCACTTCCTCATAGATGGGAGCTAGTTCGAATTGGCTTGGTGCTACTTCGTTATGTCTGGTTTTTACTGGAATTCCCAAGAGCCAACATTCTTTTTCCAACGCTTGCATAAAATCCAAAACACGGGTAGGGATGGATCCAAAATAATGATCGTCTAACTGTTGGCCTTTGGAAGACTCATGACCCATAAGTGTGCGTCCAGTTAAGATGAGATCAGGGCGTGTGGCCGCTCGTTCCTTATCAACTAGAAAATATTCCTGTTCCCACCCTAGGGTTGCCACCACACGAGAGGTATTTTTATCAAAATACCGGCACACTGCTGTAGCAGCCTTGTCCAAAGCGTGCAGTGATTTGATCAAGGGCGTTTTGAAATCCAAAGCTTCCCCAGTGTAGGAGACAAAGATAGTGGGGATGCACAATGTAGTGCCATAGACAAACGCAGGGGATGAGGGATCCCAAGCCGTGTAGCCTCTTGCTTCAAAAGTATTGCGGATGCCTCCACTGGGGAAACTTGACGCATCGGGTTCTTGTTGAACCAATTGATCTCCTTCAAATTTTACTATGGGTTCTCCTGTTTCTGCTCGATCATAAAAGGCATCGTGTTTTTCAGCTGTTGCTCCTGTGAGTGGTTGGAACCAATGGGTATAATGGGTGGCTCCTTTCGACAAAGCCCAAGTTTTCATGGCGGCAGCTATTTGATCTGCAAGGACACGGTCTATTTTTGAACCGCTAATAATGGCTTGTGTGATTTTAGTAAAGGCTTCCTTATTCAGGTACTGAATTAGTACAGTCTCATTAAAAACGTAAGCGCCAAAAGGCATGGAAAAAGTCTCGGTTTGCATGGGATTTGTTTTAAGTATACAGTGAATTCATATTGAGGTTTTGGGGCATAATTCATTACAGAAATAAGTTCGCTATTTTAAATATAATGGCAAAACATCTTTTTATTCCTTTTCCGTACAAAAATATATGGATTGATAAATTTTTTGAGTTTTTTGATAAAAAAATCAATTTTTATCAATTTTACCCTCCTAAAAATAGGGTATTAGTAAAAGTTTATAGAATGTTGATTAATTACCCCCCTCTTGTCGATGGTCAGACGGTAAAAAAGTTACATTTGAGAAATTAAAAAAATAGTACCAATGAGCAAATCAAAACTCGAATACATTTGGCTGGACGGCTACAAGCCCACAGCTAATTTGCGAAGCAAAACAAAAATTGTTGATGACTTTAGTGGAAAATTAGAAGATGCGCCTCTATGGTCATTTGATGGATCTTCCACCCAACAAGCCGAAGGAGGGTCTTCCGACTGTTTGTTGCAACCCGTATCTGTGTTTCCAGATCCAGATCGTAAGGATGGTTTTTTAGTAATGACAGAAGTATTGAATGCTGACGGAACGGCACACGAGTCGAATGGAAGAGCAGCAATAGATGATGACGACAATGATTTCTGGTTTGGATTTGAACAAGAATATTTCCTTTGGGATCCCGAAACGAATCTCCCTCTTGGTTTTCCAAAAGACCAAACCCCACAAGGGCAATTCTACTGCTCTGCTGGAGCCAAAAATGCTTTTGGAAGGGAAATGGTAGAGGAGCATTTAGACCTTTGTCTTGAGGCAGGAATTAATGTTGAAGGTATCAACGCTGAAGTTGCTGCTGGCCAGTGGGAATACCAATGTTTTTCTAAAGGGGCTCGGGAAGCTGGAGACCAAATGTGGGTATCACGCTACTTACTCGAGCGTCTGGGAGAAAAGTATGGTTTGGCCATCGATTGGCATCCAAAGCCCCTTGGAGCCACTGATTGGAATGGATCAGGTATGCACGCCAACTTTTCCAATAGTACTTTGAGAACCTGCGGTTCAAAAGAGACCTATGAAAAAATATGTGAAGCATTTCGCCCTGTTGTGAAAGAGCACATCGAGGTTTATGGTGCAGACAACGATCAACGATTGACAGGTGATCACGAAACCCAATCCATAGACGAGTTCAGCTTTGGAGTGTCCGACCGAGGAGCCTCAATCCGTATCCCAATTATGACAGTTGAGAAAGGGTGGAAAGGATGGTTGGAAGACCGTCGCCCAGCTTCCAACGGAGACCCTTATAAAATTGCCGCTCGAATTATAAAGACCGTAAAATCGGCTAAGGTATAATTTCGAAGTACATTACTTCAATGCTTAAAATCCTGTCTGAAAAGGCAGGATTTTTTTTTATAATCCCTTAAGCAGAGGCCATAGGAAACAGACATATAATATTAAGAGAATGAGTCCATCCAAGCGACCCAGCTGTTTTTTACGAGGCAGAAACACCAGCGGTAAAATCATTAAAGAAATTCCTAGCATCCACCAGATGTCATTCGACAACATATTTAAGTCGCCAACGGGGATTGGATTTACCAATGCTGTAACCCCCATGACTGCCATCAAATTAAAAATATTAGACCCGATCAAGTTTCCTATTGAGATAGCCTTTTCTTTATTAATCACTGCAATAATGGAAGCCGACAACTCTGGAATACTCGTCCCTATGGAGACCACAGTGATACTAATAATTCTTTCACTCACCCCCAAGCTGTTGGCTAGAGAAATAGCGCCCTTGACAAGAGTCTCAGAGCCCAGCCACAAACCGACAGCTCCTAAAAAAAAATAGCTTATGGTCTTTTGCAGAGGCAACAATTCGTCATCTTCTGGCGCTTCATCGTAAACCGCTTGTTTTTGGAATAATATCAGATAAACCAGAAAGACGATTAATAGAATAAATAAGCAAGCACCCTCCCACTGTTCCAATCCTTGGTCTGAGTTAAGAAAACCAATAAATAAAAGGGTGGCTAGGATCATCATTGGCCAATCGGTTTTGTAAAAACTTTGGGTGACTGTTATGGGAGAGATTAGGATGGTAATGGCTAAAACAAATGCAAGGTTAGCAATATTAGAACCAATCACATTTCCCAAGGCTAAGTCTGAGTGGCCAGACAAAGAAGACTGCAAGCTTACAATGAGTTCGGGAGCTGAGGTAGCAAAAGAAACTACAGTCATCCCAATGACAATTTTAGGTACTCGCATGCTAAGAGACAGTGAGACTGCGGCTTTCATTAACCATTCGCCCCCCTTAATCAGGAGTATGAGTCCAAAAATGATCGCAAGAAATTCCATTTGTCAGAATATTCGATCAAAGGTACTGTTTCTCACTGTATATATAGATGTAATCGTACTTGCTCAGAACTCTAAATTTTCAAAAATCATAAAGAGACTTTGGCCCTCAAAAATAGCATCGACTTCTCTTATTATCCGTCCTCCGCTTCTTTTTTTTCAATAAAAAAAATTGGTACATTTACCGCCATAAGGCCTCGTAGCATAACTGAA
>DQCR01000044.1:9733-10108 GCA_003533785.1 Flavobacteriaceae bacterium | reverse complement strand
GGTTTGAATCCTGCCGAGGTCACACTATTAACAAGGGATAACAGCAATGTGGTCCCTTTTTTGTTTCCTCACTTATACACTATTTGTACACAACTCCTGTCAAAGAATAATAAAGATTGTGACCAATTTCAAAATCTCAATAGTTGATTTTAGGTCTTGTATTTAGATCAAATTTAAAAGGAAAGTGCATGTACCGCAATCCCTTCGCTTGCGGCTCAGGACAGCGGCACACTGTCTTTTTCACAAGTCCGCTATAATTACAAAGCCATCCTCATCCGCTTCAATAACTCCATCCTCAATTAGTTGCAATCAGAAACCTTTTCACTTTCAATTGTAACTTCAAACCTTTCACCTTTAAAGTTTTTCATTTTTGAC
>DQCR01000044.1:4449-9355 GCA_003533785.1 Flavobacteriaceae bacterium | reverse complement strand
TTCCAGTCTAGTAAAAAAAGGACACCAGTCATATACTATTGCGCCATAAAATAACCCGATAATTAAAGAAGCCCCATATAGAGTTACAGATAAAATTATGAGAGAATTAGTCAAAATCTGAACACAGTTGTAAAGAAAGATTCAAGGAGGTCCATATTTTAAAATTTTATTTCCGGAATAGTACTCCCGTGTGGGTCAAGTTGATCTTGTTTGAGCATTTCTCTTACCCGGCGAAAAAATTCTGGGGAATCGATGTGTTCTATTTCTTCTGCAATAGGATGTACTTGTTCATTGGTAAATCCCATTACTTCAACCAGAAATAGTTCAATAAGACGATGCTTAGCCACAATCTCTTGTGCCACAACAACTCCTTTATCTGTCAAAGCAATCGGCTGATAGGGTGCTGTATCCACCAACCCCATGTGCACCAGTTTTTTCAACATATTGGTTACTGAAGATTTGGATACCCCCAAATTTTCACTCAAACTGGATACAGTAACGCGTTGATTTTTTTCTCGATGCTTGAAAATAAGCTTAATGTAATGTTCTTTTTCTTTGGTGTTTTTCATTAGTTTTGCACTAGTGAACAATTTATTGCTTTTCAATCAAATATAAGTAAACATGCGTTTTCTTTTAGGCTTATTTTTTTTAAACTCACTGGGGGTATTCTCCCAATTTAAAGGGCAAGTGGTATCGGAAAATGAAACTCCAATTGCAGGAGCTACGGTATATAACAAAACAAAAAAAAGGGCCACACTTAGCGATGAGAAGGGCTGGTTTGAAATTTTGGATGCTGCTGTAAAAGACCAAATCATTATTTCTTATATCAATTATCAACCCGCTATTATTGAATTGTCCGACAAAAAGCGAAACCAAGTTCCCTTTCAAGTTATGTTGGAACCCGACAAAGAGCTCCAAGAAGTTGTGGTGACAGGTACGCTCAAACAGGTTAATAAATTAGACAGTCCAATTCCCGTTGAACTCTACAGAGCTTCCTTTTTTAAGGCCAATCCTACAGCCTCTGTGTTTGAGGCAGTCCAACAAATAAATGGGATCCGACCGCAACTCAATTGCAATGTTTGTAATACTGGTGATATCCATATCAACGGTCAAGAAGGTGCCAATACGATGGTATTAATTGATGGTTTACCTATAGTAAGTGGTCTATCCACTGTCTATGGATTATCTGGAATTCCACAATCTCTGATCGAAAAAGTGGAAGTGATTAAGGGGCCGGCTTCCAATTTATACGGGTCTGAAGCCATCGGAGGTGTTATTAATCTGATTACAAAACTACCAGAAAATAGTCCCATTTGGAGTTTGGAATCCTTTAGCACCAATTGGGGGGAAGTAAATACGGATATTGGATTGCAATATAAAATTGGTGAAACAAAAGCTTTGTTGGGAATCAATCATTTCAATTATTCCAATCCCATTGATCAGAACGAAGACAATTTTACGGATTTAACCCTTCAACACCGTGTTTCAATATTCAATAAATTTTCGAGCCCGAAAAACACCCTAGGAATACGCCTTTTTTATGAAGATCGTTGGGGAGGAGAAATGAATTGGTCTCCCAATTACCGAGGGGGCAATGAGCGATATGGGGAGAGTATATATACTCAAAGAATAGAGTTTTTTGGAAAATACAACCTCAATAGCGATTGGTTTTTACAATACAGCTTCAATAATCACAATCAGAATTCAGTTTATGGTCAAACTTCCTTCTTGGCTGATCAACGAGTTGCTTTTATACAATCGGTTTGGTCGAAAAATAGTCCAAAACACGCGCTGTTGTATGGGATAAGTTTTCGTTCCACCTTTTATGATGATAATACGGTAGCCACTGTTGATCAAAATCTAACCCACCTACCCGGGGTGTTTTTTCAAAACAAATGGTCCTTTCAAAAACGTAAAAAGCTCCTGCTTGGGCTTCGGTATGATTACAATTCCCTTTATGGCTCCATTATAACCCCTCGTGTCAATTTCAAATGGGATAATCCGGAGCAAGTGGCTAGCTTTCGCTTGAGTTGGGGTACAGGATATCGCATTGTCAATGTATTCACCGAGGATCATGCTGCCCTGACCGGGGGGCGCGAAGTACTCTTTGAAGAAACCCTCCGTCCAGAGAAATCTTGGAATATTAATGCCAACTGGTTTCAAAAGGTTTATGCCAAGCAAGGGTACTTGTTAGAATTGGATGGGAGTTTATTCCACACCCAGTTTTCCAACAAAATCATTCCTGATTATGAAACCAATCCCAACCAAATTCGGTATGGAAATTTGGATCAAAAAGCTTCTTTTTCGGGGTTCACGCTGAATGTGAATGGAGTTTTCTCCTCTGGTTTTCAATTTGTTGTTGGAGCTACATTGATTCATACCAACTGGACAGATGAAGGGATTAAAAAACAACCGCTTCTTACGGAGCGATTTACAGCAAACTACAAATTGAGTTATCGATTGGCTAACCTCCCTTTAACACTGGACTGGACGGGATTAATTGTTGGTCCAATGCGACTCCCGCTTCTTGGCGATCGCGATCCAAGACCAGCAAAAAGCCCATGGATTCATGATAGTAACCTTCAATTTCGTTGGATTTCTTCTTCCAAAATTGAGATTTTTGGCGGTATCAAAAATTTAGTCAATTTTAAACCTCCTAGGGAAAGCATTGCCCGAGCCTTTGATCCTTTCGATCGTGATGTAGATTTTGATGCAAACGCTAGGGTCATTCAAACTGGATCTAACCCAAACGCACTCAGCTTTGACCCTTCTTATGTGTTTTATTCCAATCAGGGAAGACGATTCTTCTTAGGGGTTCGGTATGCCCTGCGTTGAAGGTTATAAAAATAGAATGATCAAAGTCATAACCATACCCGCAAGTGAAAAATACAGTCCTTTTCTAAAGGCTGAAGTATGGGGTAAAAACATCCAAAAAGAAGAAATTACAAAAAACAATAAGGAAGCCCCGAAAAACAGATTCAACCAGTACACTGGACTATAGGTGCTGGCTTTATGTAGCTTTATTAGCTTATCCAATACCCAAGGATACTCCATCTTTTTATACAACACCTCGCCCGAAATTCTGTTGTATGTTCCAGTTTCAAACAAAATTAAATCGTCTTGTGAGGAAATAATATTCAACTCATCTTCAGACAGCGCTTTAACCAACTGTGTTTCAGTAAGGCCAGACGAAAGAATCTTTTGGATTTGAATTTCTTTCTTAAATGTGTCTGTTTTCCTAAAAATAAGTGTCATTCCACTTACTGCATAAACGGCCATGATTCCTACAAGGTAGAAGCCTAAATACCGATGCCATATTCTCATTTTTTGATTCAAGTTGTTCATTTGAGGAGTATTAATTGGGTAATAAAATTGCAAAGCTATTAACTTGTATTCAATATTCGAAGAAAATAATATAAAGAATATCTCACATCGAGGGAAGAATTAGGGTGTGGATTCCCCATGAATTTTAGGATATTTTCTTACTTTTGTCAAAATACAACATTTTAACATGAAAAAAACATTGAATTTTAGCTTTGCATTTGCTCTGCTATTGACAGGTACTATCCTAACAGCACAGACTGAAGAAAACCCTTGGGCTGTAAGCGTTGGTGCAAACCTCGTCAGTATACAGGACGATGCTGTAGATTCTGGAACCAATTTTGGTGTGCCTTATGTTAGCTTAAGTCGATACATTAAAGGCGGATTCTCTCTTGGTGTCCAATATGCTTCCAACAACATAAAAGACGGAGCCACTGGTGGTGGTGATCTTGATTATTACTCGCTTGATGGTGTTGTTAAATACAACCTGGGTAATGGTGAAAAAGTACTACCCTATCTCTTTGGAGGGTATGGGTTTACCAATTTTAGTGAGGGTGAAACTTCCAGTGATGGTGCTTTTCCTTCCACTGAAGTTTCAAGAACTGTTTTGGGAGGAGCTGGACTAAATATTAGTCTATCTGATAATCTGAATGCTAACGTCAGTGCTTCTTATCGATCTTCATCAGAGAACTACGCATACAATCACCTTCAACATACAGTCGGGATAAGTTATGTCTTTGGAGCCAATGACGCCGATAAGGATGGTGTCTCAGACCAAAAAGACGTTTGTCCAGATGTCCCTGGTCTCAAAGAATTTGATGGATGTCCCGACACAGACGGAGATGGAATTCCCGACAACAAAGACGCTTGCCCAGAAGAAGCAGGTAAGGCTGAATTTAATGGATGTCCAGATACCGATGATGACGGTATACCAGATGCTGAAGATGCATGTCCAGAAGAAGCAGGTCTAGCTGAGCTAAATGGTTGTCCTGATAGCGATGCTGATGGTGTTGCAGATAAGGATGATAAATGTCCTAACGAAGCCGGAGCTATGGAAAACGATGGTTGCCCTTGGGCCGACTCCGATAATGATGGCGTTTTAGATAAAGACGATGCGTGTCCAGATGAAGCGGGTGATGCTGACAACAATGGTTGTCCAGCCGATCCTAAAGAAATTATGGATATGCTAGCCGATGAGAACAGTGTGATTTACTTCAAAGTTGATAGTGCTGATATTTCAGGCGATGCAGCTTCATTGGTCAATACCTTGTCTGAATTGATGAAAAAATATCCTAACGTAGAGGTTGTTGTGAATGGTCATGCTTCAAGTGACGGAAGTAGAGCTTACAATCAAAAGCTCTCTGAGAAAAGAGCGAATGCTGTGAAAGCAGCTCTTGTAGCAGGAGGTATCGATGGTACTCGTATTTCTACGCAAGGGTTTGGTGAAGATCAACCAGTACAATCAAATAAAACGTTAAAAGGCAGAGAAGCCAACCGAAGAGTTAACTTTGAAAGAAAAGTTGAAATTACGGTTAAGTAATTTTCTATCAAAAATTAAAGAACCTCTCTTCGGAGAGGTTTTTTT
>DQCR01000044.1:0-4122 GCA_003533785.1 Flavobacteriaceae bacterium | reverse complement strand
TTTTTTTTATCTCATTTTAAGAGTTCAGAGATTAGTCATTGTTGTACCTGAGTACTAATATTATTGAAGATGTAATGAAAGTATAATCGCAAACTAAAAATGATTGTTTTAATGTCTGAATCAACGGACCCGAGAACGCAATACAATGTAGTGCAATAACTTGTTCGAAAAGCGTTTGAGGTATACTCCAAGTAATTCCTTTCTTCCAAAAGCGACTTCCCATTTTTTGTAATCGATTGCCCGAATAGCTTTTTTAACAAAATTCTTTAGTGGCAGTCCATTAGCTGTAGCAGGATCATCTTTACCAAGGATGGTTCCATCTCCAGTAAGCGCATTAATTGTTACTTGTGTTTGAACAAAACCAGGGCAAAGAAGGGTAACATCAATACAATCTTTTTGATGTTCCATACGCAAGACATCAAAGAATCCGTGGAGAGCATGTTTGGCAGCAGCATATCCTGAGCGATAGGGAGAACCGTATTTGCCCATGACACTGGTCACCACAACATAGTGCCCTTTTTGCCGAGCTATAAAGTGTGGAAGGACGGCTCTGCTTAAAGCTACTGTTCCTAAATAATTGATTTGCATTAAGCGTTCAAAAACTTCGTAGTTGGTTTCAGAGATCAAACTTCTTTGGCTCACACCCCCATTGTTGATTAACACATCTATGTGTCCAAAAATTGTAAGGGCTTGCTTCACAACTTGAGTTGCTTTATCAGGGATTTCTAAATCAAAAGGCAACACCGCAATTAACGTGCTTTTTCCACATGCTTTTCTAACATTTTCAAGTTCTTTTTTGCGTCTTGAAGATAAAATAAGCGCTGTATTTTGCCGTCTCGCATATTGCAAAGCCAACTCCTTTCCGATCCCAGAGGAAGCACCCGTTATCCAAATAACATTGATTTTCAATATAGGTATTTAATTGGCTATTATAATTTCCATCCCGAACGATAGTCTCGGGTGACAAATTGATTGGCTTCGTCCATGTTGGTTATTTTCATAGAATCTCCATCCCACAATAGTTTCTTACGAGCATAATAATCCATATTGCCTCCAAAGGTCTTTTTTCGAAGTAAATAACTACGAATAGCTATATTCCCCATAAGAACACTTTCGGTAAGCGGACCAGCATAGTCAAAATTTGAAGTTAATGCTCGATGAGTTGCACTTCCAAAACCAGATACTATGGCTTCAATCCATTTTTTTTGGTGGCCCCATTCCGGGTCCTTTACTTCCTTAATTTTTGGTGTTTGCACAGGCATTCCCGGTAGATATAGTTTGGTATACATTGCTTTATCACCACAAGTAATGATTCCTTTTTCACCAATCATGAGAACTCCGTGATAGCCTCCCGCGTGTCCCATATCTTCATCTGCAGGAATTAATTCTGGTCGCTCGGGTCTGATTCCTCCATCGCTCCATATCATTTTAATGGGGTATGGGTTTTTCTTTGTCCCATCGAAATTTAACGACACATATGAAGAAGGGGGGCATCCTTCGGGTAAGTATTCTGGTGTCCACATTTGTCTATATACACTTCCTACGCTGCACTCAACAGCTGTTGGATACTTCAACCCTAGAACTCGAAAAGGGATATCAATTAAATGGCAGCCCATGTCGCCCAAAGCACCTGTTCCATATTGCCACCAACCACGCCAGTTAAATGGGTGCATTTCAGGAGTGTAGGGTGTTTCTTTGGCAGGTCCCAACCATAAATCCCAATCTAATCCTTCGGGTTTCATGCTTGCATCGGCCTTTGGCATTGGAACACCTTGAGGCCATACAGGTCGATTGGTCCAAACTTTTACTTCTTTTATAGCTCCGATTATGCCGGAATCTACCCAATCTTGAATCACTTTTTGAGCTGGATTGGAAGCACCTTGATTTCCCATCTGTGTAACCAATTTTCTCTCTCGGGCCATTTCTGTCATTAGCCGTGTTTCGCGAACATTATGTGCCAATGGCTTTTGAACATAGACATGCTTGTCACGTTCCATGGCATAGAGAGCTACTGGAGCGTGAGTGTGGTCGGGTGTGGAAATTGTTACTGCATCTATGTCTTTTTCCTTATCCAATAATTCACGAAAATCAGTATAAAAATTTGCCTTGGGAAAATCCTTTCTTGATCGCATTACTTCACTCACAGCGACTCCCTTGGTATCAACATCACACAAACCTACCACTTGTACATTTTTAGGCCGAGCAGCATTGAGCAAATCCGATCTTCCTTTACCACCAATTCCTACAGCTGCTAGATTTACCATATCACTGGGGGCAACGTAGCCTATACCCCCCAAAACATGCCTGGGAACAATAAATACCGTAGAAGCAATTGTGGCCTTTTTTAAAAAAGTTCTCCTTGAATTTTTATTTTGTTTTTTCATTTCGAAATAATTACACAAAGAAGATAACCAAAAAAAACAAACACCCTTTTTAAGGAACTAAAAAAGTCCCTTCCCAAAGAGTTTTTCTCTCAAAAAGACTTCGCACATGATGAGGCCTTTTCAACTTTAAACTTTCAATAGAATGCACTTCAAACTCAAGAGAAGTAAAATAGTTTTCTGCTTCTAAATAATCAACAGAGGAAGGATTGTCAATTGGAGAGCCAGGAGCTATTCTTGTGGTATAGTCCTTTTGTGCAGGTTTTGGTAGTTGTGCATACTGTTTTGGATCAGTCGATTGTTTTATAAGTTGTACTTGAGCCTGTATTTGCCAAAGCCGTTTAGGATCATAAAACAACAAGCATGCCTTATCATTTGTGCGTAGGGAGGCCATTTTTTGGGAGCGTGCGTCTGTAAATAAGGTGAATACCATATTTTGACTGTCAAAATCACGTAGGACAACCATTCTAGACTGTGGCGTTTGATCTTGGCTTGATGTACTCAATACAAAATAGCGAAATGGATGCTTTTTTTGATACTTGGCACGCACCCATTGATCCTTTATCTGATCAAATATTTCAGAGAGCATCAGAAGAACCATTTTTTTTCAACCATTTTTTAGCACGCAATTGGGCATTCAATGAAATGTCTTCCCAAAATAAATTTATATCAGCAAAATGATAGCTTCGAACAAAAGAAAGAAAAAATCGAGACGGAACCTTGGGAAGGGTTGACCAAAGCATTCCATCTGTCTTGTAAATGGAAAGGCTCTTGGGATATATTTTTAGGTTACGAAAGAGCACTCCTTTGTGTTCACTCTCGTAGGCGAAGTCCGAATTGTCCCACCGAATGGGATTGGAAGTAACACCTCCTTGATACCAATCTGAATAGTTTTTTGGTAGTTGTTTATTTTTATATGTATTCCAGCTCACAAAACCTCCTGTTTCGTCGGGCTTTTCCATAGCCAAAATGGTTTCAAATTCATCGGGCGCCACGTGCGAGCCTACAAGGTAAGCAGCCACTAATTGCTTTTGTAAAGCAGTGCCATCAAAAAATTCTTTTATCAATCGGGTCGAATGCATACTCCCTTGACTGTGTGCAGCGATAATTATTCCGTTACCTTGATTGTAGTGTTCAAGATAGTATGTGAATGCATCCTTTATATCGGAGTAGGAAACCTCCCAGGCAGGGAGTCCTTTTTTGTCGTGGGGTGGAACAAATACACGATAATGTGTTTGACGATAGTAAGGGACAAAAAGGCGTCCGGATTTTGCCCAGGCGGAGGCTTGGTATTTTACGGCGGTTTCTATGATATTTTTTCTAACGGTTTGAGAATAGACATCCGCATTCCATGCTTTTTCCTTTGGGTCGGTGAAAAGTGTAGGATATACATAAAAGACATCCACTCCCTTAGGAGGAATTGCGCTACCAATGAATGATTGAAGGCTGGCCGGGTACCTTCCAGGTAAAACAGCCCAACTTTCTGCTTTGCTGTAGTTGGGGGCTTTGGGCTTGTTCACTTCCTGAAATGAAACCGTTGAATATATTGGTTTACATGCGTGAAAGAATGGGACTAACATAAAGATAATTATCCATCGATTGGAAAACTTTTTTTTCATAGCTAGACAAAAATAATAGAAATTGAAGAACTTCCTGGCAAAGTACTGATTGTTCATCAAAACGGGTTTGATTCCACAATTCAAGGGATAATTGGATCCAAGACTAAATAATGTAGGAATTA
>DQCR01000037.1:3250-8398 GCA_003533785.1 Flavobacteriaceae bacterium | reverse complement strand
GTCAGGATGGTATTTTTTAGCCATATCCCGGTACGCTTTTTTCACTTCCGCATCAGTAGCATTTGGAGTTATTTCTAAAATCTTATAGGCACTGTCTGTCTCTTGAAAAAACATTGCCTTGATGCTCTCAAAATCGGTAGCCCGCAGGCCTAGCGCAGCCGCAATCTGGCTGATCTTATCGAGTTCGGATTGGGCTACATTCCCATCTGCATTGGCCACACCAAATAAAAAATGTAACACTTGCAAACGAGTTTCATAAGGAGTGCGGGATACAAATACACGTGCCAAATCTGCTACATTTTGCACCTCTTTTTTCATTTGTTCGTTGAAGGTTTCAAAAATCATGGTGGCTTGTTCTTTTCCATAATTTGTAATAAAAAAGTTTCTTACAAACTGTAATTCTTGTGCCTTTACCACCCCATCGGCTTTAATAACCGTAGCTGCTAATGCCAAGAGATTCAATTGTAAACTTCCCGATTGGGTGACAGAAAAACGAGTCTGAAAAACGGACCGTTTCCCACTGTTGAATTGATCGATCATTCCCCCGATAAAAAATCCTAGCATGGCGCCCGGAAATCGAAACAAGTAATATCCAACAAATGCTGCAACCCATTTAATCATTGCTTTCTTTTTCTAAGTTTTTACAAATTTGACAAATAAATTCGGCCCCGCAAAACCATTAAGATTCCTTTAATTTATATCTTTGAAAAAAATAAAATTATGTATCCTGCTGAATTAGTAAAACCCATGCGCGAAGAGTTGACCCAGATCGGATTTGAAGAGTTGGCTACCTCAGAAGACGTTACCCAGGCAATAGCAAAATCAGGCACCACACTGGTAGTGGTCAATTCCATCTGCGGTTGTGCTGCAGCCAATGCTCGTCCCGGTGTTCATTTTTCTCTCCAAAACGAGAAAAAACCAGATCAACTTACTACCGTTTTTGCAGGTGTAGATACGGAAGCTACAAATACAGCTAGAGATCTCATGGTCCCTTTTCCTCCTTCCTCTCCCAGCATCGCTTTATTTAAAGACGGTAGTTTGGTCCATATGATCGAAAGACATCATATCGAAGGGCGCCCTGCAGAACTCATTGCAGAAAATCTGAAAGCAGCCTACAACGACCACTGCTAAAGTTCCTTTCACAAAAGAGGCAAGGGGATGAAAAAATTCATGAGTTATCCGCTTAGTTTACTCTTCTACCTTTGCTTTGGTAGTCTCCTTGTATTGTTTCACGGTGTGCAATGGATTGCGCTCAATACTTTCGGATATACTGCCCAAAAAAAAAGCGTAGATCTGTTAAACTTTTTTATTCTTCGCTGCCTTACTCTTTTGGGGACCCGAATTAAATTTGAATATGAAGCCCCCCTACCTGAAAACGGCAGTGTAATTTTTGTAGCCAATCATCAAAGCACCTATGACATCCCTCCTTTAATCTGGGAATTGAGAGCGTATCATGCCAAATTTGTCAGTAAAAAAGAACTGGGTAAAGGGATTCCCAGTGTATCTTTTAACATCCGTCATGGAGGGTCCGTTATGATCGATCGAAAAAAACCAAAAGAAGCACTTGAGTTGATTGAATCCTTTGGGGTCCGCCTCGCAAAAAGCAATCATTCTGTTATTATTTTCCCAGAAGGAACCCGATCGAAAACGGGAAAGATGAAAAAATTTCATGGTGCAGGACTTATAACTTTATTTAAAACCATGCCCCACGCCAAAATAGTTCCTGTGAGCATTCGAAATTCATGGAAATTTTCAGCTCAAAACTACTTCCCAATGCCACTAGGAAACAAAATTTTCTTCAGATTTCATAAGTCTATTCCCATCGATAAAAACCAAATCGATTCTTTAATTGACCACATCGAAACGACTATAAAAAAAGAAGTAGAAGCTTAGGTCAGGAACGAGGTAGTGCGATGATAAAGGTGGTTCCTTTACCTTTTTTAGAGACATATCGTACAGTTCCCTGATGAGACTCGATTATGTTCTTTACGATTCCAAGACCCAGTCCCATTCCAGAGGTTTTGGTTGTAAATTTAGGTTCAAAAACCTTATCCTTAAGCTCTTTTGATATACCATTTCCATTATCCATAATGGAAAGTAAAGTCTGATCGGGTTCGGTAGTCAGTTGAACACCAATTTGTGGAGTCCTTTCTTTAGGTACCGATTGTAAGGCATTTTGAACCAAATTAGTAATTACTCGAATCCATTGGGTACGATCCAATTTGTGATAGCTGTGCGCCCGGTCTGAAGAAAACACAATATGCTCTTGATCAAAAATATTGACTGCCATTTGAGTAATCTCTACTAGATCACATTCTTTCATTTTGGGCTTGGGTAAGGTTGCAAAATTTGAGAACGCTTCTGCTACCTCACTCATCGTATCTATTTGTTGAATCAGCAAGCTGGAGAAATCATTGAGTTTCTTTTTATTTTCTGGATCATTAGGATCGTACTGGTGTTGAAAACTTTGGATGGTAAGGCGCATGGGTGTCAATGGGTTTTTAATCTCATGAGCTACTTGACGCGCCATTTCTTGCCAGGCTTGTTGACGTTCTGTCTTGGCTAATTTTTCAGCACTTTCTGCCAGATCATCAACCATTTTATTGTACGATTTGACTAGGCTATCGATCTCTCGAGTGGCATTGTTTAAATGAATTTTTTCGTTCTTTTTTTCCAAACGCATCTCTCCCATTCTCACTTTAATGGTTTCTAAAGATCGAGTGATAAATTTAGATAAAAAGTAGGCGATTAGAATCACCCCTATGAGGAGTAAAATATAAATTTGATATAGATTGTCAATAAAGGTGTTTAGCTCATTTTCCGAAATAGAAATATCTTCAAAATAGGGGAAAAATAAAATCGCATACGGTGTATTTGAATTGTCTTTTAAAATCTTGTAGGAAGCGTGAAAATTATCTAATTCGGAGGGGTAATGCTCCACATAACTACCTTGTTTGGAAGCAGTAATCTTTTCGAGTAATGTTTTATTCAACTTGTAATTGTTGGCAATTATTTCAAGGGGAGAATGATAAATAAACAAAGGGTCTCCCTCCAAAGTAAACAAAGAATACTGGACGCTATGAATTGAATTTAGCTTTTCAAAATCCGTACTGTATTGCTCCCATACCTCTGAGGGTCGATTCATCAAGTCGTACTTCTGTACTAAATAATTCACATGTCTTTGAATTTGACTTTCTTTTCGCGCCAGGCGTCCTAGATGGTAGTTTTCCCTTTGGGATTCATACTGTATTGTAGTGGATCCTAAAATCATCAATCCAGCAATAACCAACATCCCAATCATCACCATAAAAAGACGGGTTCTGAAAGAGAAACGTTTTGGAATTTTGAATGATCTAATCATTTCTCTTTTCTCGTTTTTTTGTACAATTGGATTCCAAAATACAAAAGAATTCCCAAGCCCAGTAATCCCAAAAGCCCCCCTATCCAATGCAAGCTGTCTTTCAAAATCACTAAAAAAACTATAGCAAAAAGCAACAGAGTAGCTCCTTCATTCCAGACGCGCATAAACATACTGCTGTAGGAAATCAAATCTTTTTGAAGCTTTAGAAATATTTGGTGTGTTTTCAAGTGATAGATTATTAATAAGACAACAAAGGTGAGTTTCAAGTGCATCCAACCTTGAGAAAGCCATGAAGGCATCAAGACCAGAAGCCATATTGCAAACAAAATAGCTAAAATCGCAGAAGGCCAGGTAATAATGTACCACAGTCTTCGCGACATCATTTTCAACTGCGGAATAAGGATTGCTGCTTCTTGCTCAGTCTTCTTTGTGGCTTCTATATGATAGATAAAAAGCCGAGGAATATAAAATAAGCCCGCAAACCAAGTAATCACAAAAATCAGATGTAATGCCTTGATATAATTGTAATACAATACGTTTTAGTTTAACGTTAAATAGTCTAGATTTAATTTTGCAAAAGCCTCGTTAAAACGCTCCAAATCTTCAGAAATCAACTTGTTGTACTCTGCCAAATGACCTTCTACCAGAGTCGTCATCTCCTTTCGAACCGCCTCATCTTGATCAGTGGGTGGGAAATCATTATTCGTTACCAAACGGTTCAAATGTCCTAATTTATTCGTCAAACGAATAGGGAAATTGAGCGGATCTTGATTACTTCTATTTTTAGTTTGATAGAGTGCCTTTTCAATATCTGAAAGTGAAGTGCTCAATGTTTTTGCATCTTCGATCAATACACTTACCGATTCATTGTCTGCATAATTGGATTCAAAATCTTCTAGCTTTTCACGAATCGTTCGGATGTTTTTAATGGCTTTGTGTGCTTCGTCCACCGTTGCATTGACTCGATTTACAAAATCAAACTGGGATTTCATTTGTGCCACAGTAATCTCAGCACTAGGATCAGGTAGAATCTCAAAATCGTGTTCTTGTGTGGCTCCATTTTTTTCTAGAACCACTTTATAGGAACCTGGAACGGCTTTTGCTCCAGAGAAAGAAGCACTCCAGAAAATCATGTCCTCTAACGTCATTGCCCCTTCGTAGCGGGTGTTCCAAACAAAGGAATTACCCCCTGCATTAATTTCAAGTTTATTCTCCTCATCTGTGGTGCTGAAGGTCTTGATCAAGGTGCCGTCTTGCTCTTTGAAATGAAGAGCTACAGTGTCGTTTTCACCATCAAACTCTTTTACATTAAAATGTACAATTACTCCGTTGGGTAAGTTCGTCCCCTGCGTAAGAGAGGGTTTCCCACCTCTTCCCTGGGTGCGGTAACTGTCCTTAGGTTGAAACAAAGTCATGGGCTGGCTAGCCGTATTTTGATCAATTTGATGCAGTACTGTCAAGTCATCTAAGATCCATATACTGCGTCCTTGTGTAGCTACAATAAGACTGTTCTCTTTGAGAGTCAAATCGGTAATCGGAACAATAGGGAGATTCAACTGGAAGGGGTTCCAAGACGCTCCGTCATCGTGAGAAATGTACATTCCTGTTTCTGTACCTGCATAGAGAAGTCCTTTTTTGGCAGGATCGGCGCGGAGTACGCGGGTAAAATGTTCCGAAGGAATTCCATTGGTGATCTGTGTCCAAGTTTTTCCGTAATCTGTGGTTTTGTAGAGGTAGGGTTTGAAATCTCCCGTTTTGTACAAAGTTCCGGCTACATAAGACACTGC
>DQCR01000037.1:1743-2847 GCA_003533785.1 Flavobacteriaceae bacterium | reverse complement strand
CTCCCAGTTTTTCCCACCATCCCGAGTCAAATGCAACAATCCATCGTCACTTCCAACCCACATCAAACCTTCTTGTAGAGGAGATTCATCCACCGCAAAAATAGTACAGTAGTATTCCACACCTGTATTATCTTGGGTAATGGGCCCACCCGAAGACTTTAATTTTTCAGGAGCATTCCGTGTCAGGTCAGGACTGATGATTTCCCAACTTTGCCCTTCGTTTTCAGAAACGTGAACGTGATTGGAAAAGGTGTATAATTTTTTGGGATTGTGTTTGCTGAAATGGATAGGAAAATTCCATTGAAAACGGTATTTCATTCCTTCTGCACCATAGCCCATTGGATTGTCTGGCCAAACATTGATGCCTCGTTCAGAATTGTTTTTATGATTAACCCGTGTGAGGTAACCTCCGTAACTCCCTCCGTAAACGACATCATTATCTAAAGGGTCAATAGCAATATGAGCTGACTCTCCACCTGCAGTAGGCTCCCAATCATTTTCTGAAATACCACTTCCTGAAGAGCGATGTTTTACTCGTAAGGTAGAGTTGTCTTGTTGTGCAACATAAATCCGATAAGGCGAGGCGTTGTCTGTAGTTACTCTATAAAATTGAGCCGTAGGTTGGTTGTGATAAGTACTCCAACTCATCCCTCCGTTATACGATACTTGAGCACCTCCATCATCACCGATGATCATGCGTTGGTTATCTTCTGGAGCAATCCATAAATCATGGTGATCGCCGTGAGGTGCATTGCTGCTTTTAAAGGTTTTTCCTCCATCTTTGGATTTGTGGTAGGACACATTCATTACGTAAACAATGTCTTCATCTTGAGTGTCTGCGTAAATTTTTGAATAATACCAGGCTCGTTGACGTAACGCTCTACTGTCATTGATGTGACTCCATGTAGCACCCCCGTCTTCGGAACGATAAACGCCCCCTTCGTCTTTATTTTCTACAATGGCCCACACACGTTGTGGATTTACTGGAGATACAGTGACTCCTATGATTCCTAAAGTCCCTTCAGCAAAACCGTCGTGTACACTCACTTCGGTCCAATTTTCGCCTTGATCCGTACTTTTCCAAAGGGCGGAACCTTCGCCACC
>DQCR01000037.1:0-1352 GCA_003533785.1 Flavobacteriaceae bacterium | reverse complement strand
TTTGAAGGGTCCATGACCAATTCAACTGCTCCAGCATTTGCATTGGAAAACAAAACTTTTTTCCAAGATTTTCCTCCGTCAATACTTTTATAAACCCCGCGTTCTTGGGTAGGTTTATAAATGTTTCCTAAAACAGCGGCATAGACAATATTGTGATCGTTTGGATCGATTACGATTCTGGGTACATGGCGCGACTTTGGCAAACCAGAAAACGACCATGTTTTTCCCGCGTCAACCGTTTTCCAAATTCCGTATCCTGAAGACACATTTCCGCGGACTGTAACTTCACCCCCTCCGACGTAAAGAACGTTGGGATCACTTTTGGCAACTGCAACAGAACCTATACTTCCACCAAAATAGCCATCGGAAATATTTTCATAAGTCTGCCCTCCATCTTCGGTCTTCCAGACACCACCTCCTGCGGCACCAAAATAAAACAAATTGGATTTGCCTGGAACTCCAGTCACTGCTGCAGAACGACCTCCTCGAAAAGGACCTATAGAACGGTATTCTAGAGATTCATAGGTGCTTTCTGGATAACTAACAGTAGCCTTTTTGTTTTTTCGTTTCGATTGCGCATCGGCAGGTTGAAAAGCAACAAGAAATAGTATAAAAGCGATATTAAGAAAATGGGAATGGCGAATTAATTTTTTCATAAGTTGTTTTAATTTTAAAATTAAAAATAAAAATTTAATCCTAATTAGCCTAAGGAATAGCTAAGCCTTCTCAATAAGTTCTTTTCGAACGGCTTGATTTAAAAAATAAATGGTGACCAAAGTAGACAACAAATCTGCAATGGGAAACGCCATCCAGACCCCCGATACTCCGTAATATGGGGGGAGTAAAAAAAGCAAGGGGATAAAGAAAAACCCTTGACGGCTTAGGGTCAATAATAAAGCGGGGGTGGCACGACCAATAGCCTGAAAATACGCTGATCCGATGAGTTGAATTCCAACGATAGGTAAGGCTAAAAAGACATAGCGCAACGCCATCGGAGTTTGCTCAGAGATTTCTAAATCATCAGAAAAAATTTGAGGAATCGATTCTGAAAAACTGAAAATTAAAATAAAAATTAGTGTCGCTAAAACACTTGCATAGGCAATCGAGATATTGATCGTCTTACGAACTCGTTGCCAATTCTTCGCTCCGTAATTGTATCCTGCGATGGGGAGAAAACCTTGGGTAATTCCAAAAATAGGAAAGGTGGCAAACATGAGCATTCGGCTGAGGATGGCATAAACCGTAATCGAGGCTTCTCCGCCAAAAGAAAACAGAATATTGTTGACTAAAAGAACTGTAATACTCACCATAGCCTGCCGAACCAAGGTTACCGAACCCAAAGAAGCGATCTG
>DQCR01000033.1:658-15191 GCA_003533785.1 Flavobacteriaceae bacterium | reverse complement strand
GAATGAAAATTATTTTTTTATTGAAATAAGTTCCAAACCACCCCAAAACGGATACTCATATCGCGGTAGGGATAGAACGGAGCAGCGTAGTAGCGATAGCCACTCATTGAGTCATTGAAGTGCTCGGCCTTAAGAAAAACGCGGGTTTGATTTATTTTTGCATTGATAAAAAAATCGATCCTTGGGTATTCGCCAATCAATTTATTGTTTTGGGTAACGTACTCGCCGAGAACCGAGTGGATCGCATCGGCATAGAAGCTTGTAAAAAATTGAAAATGAAACCCAGTTTGGAGGTAGAGTGCCTTATTAAAGACGAATGTGGAAAAGGCGAATGTGTTTCGAGTGATCCATTTAGGGACGTTTAATAGGGAGGGCTCTGTCTGTGCTTCTTCTGTTCCACCAGATTCAATTTGATTCACCTCTTGGTATTGCACTGTGTTGGTGAGCGAAAACTTACCCAAGGTGAATTGGTTAAAAAGGCGCAGCTTGATGTAATTCAATTCATTTTGGGATTGAACGGGTGCAGCCAAGAGCTTTTTCCCCCAATCCTCTGAGGAAGTAATGTTATTAAAGTGGGTGTAGTTTTCAATCCGATGCCACTCCCCCTGAAGCTGAAGCCAACGGGGATGGCCCAATGCAGCATGCAAACTAGTACGTTTGGTATTCTCTAGGTCGGGCTGGTCCCAATTCAAATCTATGTAGTTGCTTTCGTTTTGGTAAAAATTAAAATTTTGTGGCTGGCTGCGGTATTGCGCACCAACGGAAAGTTTCCAATTGGAAAATAGGCTTCGTTCGGCATTAACCTGGTAATGATTCGTTTTTAATTTCGCTAATAAGGAGTGGTGTAATTGACCACTCCATTCCCAGGCTCCCGTCTGATTCTTCCACTGGATTTGAACTGCCAATTGATTTTCCTTTTGTCCAAGAAAATCGGTTCCTGTCACCGTTTCTGTTCGTCCATGAGCAAAATCCCACTGCTTGTATTGAATTCCTGCTTTGGTGGTTCCCACAAACGGCAAATCAGTTTCTACAAAAGTTTCGTTGGTGATCGTTTTGACATCCATCCGACTAAAAATCGAACCCTGAGCAAAATCAATATTTCCAAAATAGGGTCTAAATGAAGATTGACTAAATTCATAGAATCGCGTTTCGTAAGTAAATCGGTTTCCAATTCGTAGGGGCTGGAGCGGTGCATCGTTGGTCTTTTTCTTGAGTTGGTATTTTTGTCCCAAATAAAAGCGTCTTCCCGAGAGAATACTTTCAGCAGAAAAATTATTCAACAATAAAGACCGATCCAAGAATCCATCATAATACACCTCTACGGGATCTCCATTTTCATCAAAAACAGGATTCCCTTGATCATCGGCAGCTTGATAATAGGGTGCCGTTTCAAAGAAAAAAACACTGTCTTCATTCAAACCTCCGTTCACTTGGTTGTTCCTAGTCTGTGCGACAACATGGGCGCGAAGCTGATAGCGTTCTTCAGCATCATTGTAGTTGATGCTCGCGCGAAATTGCCCGCCATTGGCTCGCGAATTTTTATATTCCCCCAGGGATCGCAACCCCTTGTAGGAAACCATTAAATTGAGTTTTGGAGAAGTATTGACACTTACCATGGCATCCACCAACTCTCCCTGCTCGAAGGTGGTTCTGAAAAAAAGCTCCGTTAAAGGGGTAGCCACCTGAAAATAGGGTATGTCATCACTTTCAAAAAATCCGTATTGATTGACCCGGGCTCCTAGACTTGGACCCATCGGTTGATTTAAAAAATCATATCCCATCCTGTTAAACCCTTGGGCAACATTGGGCAAGGGTAACAATTCGAAATAATCCCTTCGTAGGAAATTAAACTTATAATCTTTTAAAACTGATAGGGTTGTATCCACGGTCTGCTCTCGCCCATCTTCGTAAAAGATTTTATAGTTATTGATCATTTGAAGTGTGTCCACCTCAATATAACGCTCCCGTTTAGGCCTTCTTTTTCTTTTTTTCTTTTTCTTTTTCGTTGGGAGGTTTTTTTTTACAATTTTTAAGCTATCCGATTTGATCGATAGGCTATCCAATTTTAGAGTGTCCACAACTACATCAGAGTCAAGACTGTCTGGAAGAATGATACGGAGCTTGGTAGATAAGGAGTCCAATGAAAAACTGGATTGTATCCCCAGCTCTTTTTGATTCACTAATGAAGGAAGTGAATCTTTCGCATTGTTTTGTTGTCCTAAAACAAGAGATGTGACACCTAGGAATGCGACAAAAAATCGAAACTTCATGGAATACTGGAATTCGTGTGCGAAGTTACACTATTTTGGTATTTTAGAATTTGAGGGGGAGGCTAAAAAACAATTCATGCACTTAGAAAAACAATGGTTTGAGGGAATCGAAGCAGGGACTGATGAAGCCGGCAGGGGATGCCTAGCAGGGCCCGTAACTGCAGCCGCTGTGATCCTTCCTTCCGACTTTGAATCCGATTTGTTAACCGATTCAAAAAAGCTTTCTGCACCCATTCGCTTGAAATTAAAACACCAAATAGAAAGCGAAGCCATTACATATGGCGTGGCTCATGTTTTTCCGTCGGAGATTGATCAGATAAATATTCTCAATGCCTCTATCAAGGCCATGCACCTCGCCTTGGAACAGCTTTCAACAATACCACAGCACATTTTGGTGGATGGGAATCGCTTTCATCCCTATAAAAATATTCCTCACCAATGCATGATTAAGGGAGATGGTCGATTTCTGAATATTGCAGCTGCTTCGATATTGGCCAAAACAACTAGAGATGCCTATATGAAGGAGCTTCATGAGGCATTCCCTGAATACCAATGGAGAAAAAATAAAGGGTATCCTACTCGAGAACACCGATTAGCTATTCAAAAATTAGGACCAACTCCCCATCACAGAAAATCTTTTCGATTGCTTCCTGAGCAATTGGCACTCCAGTTTTAAGTTCTTATTTTTGATGCACTAAACCCATTGTATTGAAAACTTTCTTTTCCCCAACCCCTTTTCAGTTTTCCTTGCCCATTGCTGTATCTCTGCGTTCCCTCTTTCTTGTTCAACTGCTATTTTTCCTGTTTGCTTCTTGTGAGCAAAATCGTTTAACAGAAGCAACTCCTTTTCAGTTGATCCCACATGATGCAATGGCAGTTATTCAGGTGAATGATTATATCGAACTCACTCCTGCTTTCGAAAAAAATTCCATTCTCAAATATTGGAAAGAAGCCCATCCTGAGATGACCCAGGTTTTGTCAAAGCTCACACCAAAAGAAGCGCGTTCGGGTGATTTATATGTTTTTTCTCCAGAAGGAAAAGATTTATTTGCAACGACTTACATTGGAAAGAAAAGAAAAAATGATACACTATCTAAAAACCTTCCTCCCTTAAAGAAGTATGAAGGAATTGATATTCACCAACTCCAAACAGGGGTTTTTGAAGCGCATTTGGGCACTCTTTCTCTTCGGTCTTCTACGCTATTAGCCATTGAAAATTCCATCCGGAAGTTCAAGCAAAACCGATCGCATCCAGTGGATGCCACTTTGCGTAAGTTGCAAACCAGCCTCAACACGGGGAGCCCCCTCAATCTAATGCTACGCCCCCAATCGAATTCCATGATTGAAAGTATATTTCCATCTACCCCTTTTCTCAAAGACAAAATTGGAGGCTGGATGGCCTTGGATATGGAACTCGAAGAGCCCTTGGAATGGGATGGTATAGACTTGGTTAACGACTCTCTCCCCAATCCAATCAATTGGATTCAGTCTTTGGAACGTAAAGAAAGTCTCCTTCCGAAAGTAGCTCCTGCTAATATGGATGCTTTTTTCACAGTCTCTATTAGCAACATGGCGCAACTCGAAGCCAACTTCAAGCAATTCAGTCAATTAAAAAATTTACCTCTTCAACAAGTTGATTTTCGTGAACTTGCCCTGGTCGATGAGTTAGGTTGGTTGCGTTATAAAGAGGATACTGCCTTATTAATGCATCTCAACTCTCTAGAAAATGAATTCCCTCTTACGGAAGAGCAAAACAACCCAAAGACCTACAGAGGAGTACAATATTTTGAAGTTCGCCTTCCAAAAACTGTGGAAACATTCAGTCATGCATTTGCTCAAACCAAAACGATGAATTGGGGTGCGCTCCTTGAAGAATTTGTATTATTTGCCGAAAACGAGACCATCCTTAAACACATTATTTCAAATTATCGAGACGGACGAGTATTGGCCAAACAAACGGCCTACAAAGACCTCGAAGATGGATTTTCTAGTCGAAATTCTTTTCAATGGGTGGCTGCTTCTGCGAGCCTGTTTGATTCTAATAAATTCCCTGTAGAAGCCTATCCCCTAGTAGCCCTTCAAGGAGTGGGTGAATCCAATTTTACGCACCTACACTTTCGCTTTGGCAAAGCCTCTTCTGTAGCGACGCAAGGCCGGGTAGTCACAACGGCCAATTTTACTGTAGATCATCCTATTGCACTGGGGCCCCAGTGGTTGAAAAATCATCGGAATAAAGGGATGGATGTAGCTGTTCAAGATCAAGAAAACATTCTCTATTTGTTTTCAAGTCAGGGAAATTTGTATTGGAAAAAAGACTTGGAAGAAGCTATCATAGGCCCCATCCAGCAAGTTGATTTATATAAAAATAAAAAATGGCAGCTAGCCTTTCGAACTCAGAAATACCTATATATTTTAGATCGGAACGGGAAAGAAGTAAAACCTTTCAAAATCAAACTGCCTACGTCCAATCAAGCACTTCCTCTTGCTGTATTCGATTACGATAAGAATAGAAATTACCGTTTTGTATTGGCCCAAGATAAACGTTTGTTGATGTATGACAACAAAGGAAAACGGGTGCGAGGCTTTACAAGAACTCAGTTGAAAGCCCCCTTGATGCATCCTCCAAAACATTTTCGCATAAAAAAGAAAGACTATTTGATTCTACAACGGATCAATGGAACACTCGGGATTCTCAACCGCTTGGGCAAAGACCGCATTAAAGTAACGGGGAATTTAGACTTTAGTGGTAGTCCTTTCTTTCGGTATCTAGATACGTTTACGACCACAGACATGACAGGGAATTTGGTTCAAGTTGATGTTCGGGGGAATGTGATCAAAAGCCCCTATGAGTTGAAACCTGGGCATGCTATAGATGCCACCGCTAAATCCTTAGTTTCGCTTTCAGAAAATATATTAGCCATAAAAGGGATCCCCATAACCCTTCCTTTTGGGAATTACACTGATCCGAAAATTTTCTATTTGGACAATGTGCTCTACATTACTACAACAGACATAGAAGCTCAAAAGGTGTATTTATATTACAGCAATGGGACAGCGGTTCCAGACTTTCCTGTCTATGGTATAGGTGCGGCGGATGTGAGCTTGAATAATAAGAAAAAACCACAATTGGTTGTCAAAGCAGAAAACAACAACCTATTGATTTATCAAATCAATCGCTAATTCAGCTTCGAAGAATTGTAGAAAATGATGTAGGATTTTTTCTTGAACTTCATTTAAGGGGATGACCCTCCCTACTTCTTTCTCGAGTGAGGTTACTCCTTTCCCCTGTATACCACAGGGCACGATATAGTCAAAATGAGCTAGATTGGTATTCACGTTCAAGGCAAAGCCATGCATGGTGACCCAACGACTGGCTCGGACTCCCATAGCACATATTTTTCGAGCATTAGGAGTGTCGGCATCCAGCCACACCCCAGTCTCCCCATCGCTTCGGGTGGCCTGCAGACCATAATCTGAAAGGGTAGCTATGATAACTTCTTCCAAAGTGCGTAAATATCGATGAATGTCTGTAAAGAAATGATCCAAATCTAAAATTGGATAGCCAACAATTTGTCCCGGACCGTGATAGGTAATATCACCCCCTCGATTGCTTTTATAGAAAGCTATTTTCTTTTCAGTTAATTGTTGCTCAGTCAAGAGCAAATGTTCTATTTTACCGCTTTTCCCAAGAGTGAATACAGGAGGGTGTTCAACAAACAGCAGGTAGTTGGGCGTCGCTTGGATTGAATCGTTGTTTCTATTGGCTCGTTTCAAGTCAATAATCCCTTGGAATAATTTTTCCTGATAGTCCCAACAAGTCTTGTAGGGCTGCTGTCCTAGTTCTTGTACATGGATGGTCTTATTTGTTTTCAACTAAATTCGATTCGTATTATTTAGAATAACCAACGCGGCAATGACTCCTGGCACCCAACCACAAAGGGTTAGAAGAAATACAATGAATAGGGAACCACAACCCTGATCTACCACAGCCAAAGGAGGAAAAAAAAGGGACATTATAACACGCCAAAAACTCATATTAGCAGGTTTTTTCAAAGATAAGAATTTTACTACCTATTGTTTGTCAATGCGTATCTTTGCTCAAATTAAAATTCCAAATGGGTGCACTATCGGAACAAGAACAGGTTCGCAGAGACAAACTAAAAAGTCTCCGAGAGCTAGGAATCAATCCCTATCCTGCTGCTCTTTTTCCAGTGGATCACAGTTCGGAACAAATCAAGGCCAACTTTACCGATGAAAAAGAAGTAGTGGTGGCCGGTCGATTAATGTCTCGTCGGATCCAAGGAAAAGCCAGCTTTGCCGAATTACAAGATAGTCAGGGACGGATTCAAGTGTATTTCAATCGAGACGAAATCTGTCCAGGAGAAGATAAGACTGCATACAATGAGGTGTATAAAAAACTCCTAGATATTGGTGATATTATTGGAATACGAGGGACGTTATTCACAACACAGGTGGGCGAGCCCACCATTATGGTCAAATCTTTCGAATTGCTCAATAAAACCCTGCGTCCCCTTCCCCTTCCCAAAACAGATGCCTCGGGGAATACCTACGATGAGTTTAACGATCCCGAACAACGCTATCGACAACGATATGTGGATTTGATCGTAAACCCAAAGGTTAAAGACACTTTTGTAAAGCGAACGAAAATCACCCAGACGATACGCTCTTTTTTTGATAATAAAGGGTATTTGGAAGTAGAAACACCCATTCTTCAACCCATCCCAGGAGGAGCAGCAGCCCGTCCCTTTGTTACCCATCACAATGCATTGAACATTCCCTTGTACCTTCGTATCGCCAATGAGCTGTATCTGAAGCGGTTGATCGTTGGTGGCTTTGATGGGGTTTATGAGTTTTCCAAGGATTTTCGAAACGAAGGAATGGATCGTACGCACAATCCAGAATTCACCGTAATGGAACTCTATGTAGCATACAAAGATTATTTCTGGATGATGGAAACTACCGAAGCTCTTTTAGAGAAAGTGGCCATCGAGGCTACGGGTAGTTCTTCAGTTGGCCTCGAAAAACATTCTATTGATTTTAAAGCACCCTACCCAAGGGTCCCTATTTTGGAAGCAATTCACACCCACACTGGTATAGATGTGTCCGAGATGAATGAAAACCAACTTCGGGTTGCAGCAAAGGGATTGGGACTCGAAGTGGATGATACGATGGGAGAGGGCAAATTAATCGATACAATTTTTGGGGAAAAATGTGAGCATCATTATATCCAACCCACCTTCATTATAGACTATCCCAAATCCATGAGTCCCCTCACCAAAGAACATCGAAGCAACCCCAAACTAACAGAACGATTTGAATTGATGGTCAATGGGAAAGAGTTGGCCAATGCCTATTCTGAGTTGAATGATCCCATCGACCAAAGGAAGCGTTTTGAAGAACAATTAGAGTTGTCCGAAAAAGGCGACGATGAAGCCATGTTTATCGATCAAGATTTTTTACGCTCGTTGGAATATGGAATGCCCCCCACATCGGGAATTGGCATTGGTATCGATCGGTTGTGCATGTTATTGACCAACAATAGCTCCATCCAAGAGGTCCTTTTCTTCCCACAGATGAAACCCGAAACAAAAGTCGTTCCCCTGACTGAAGAAGAAAAAATAGTCCTTGATCTTCTCAAACAAGAAAATCCAATTGCGCTCCCTTCACTTAAAGAAAAAGCCGGATTGAGCAATAAAAAATGGGACAAAGCTATCAAAGGACTCACATCAAATAAACTGGCTCAGGTTAAAAAAGAACAAACGGCTCTTTTTGTTGCACTTATTACCTAATATTCTCTCAAGACAATTCCCGTTTGTTTGCCAAAGTTTTGTTAAGGCATAAACCTTGATTGTTTTTATCTGTCTAAAGGATATAAATATTCAATTATGAAAAACATTATTATGGTCCTGCTCTTATTGAGTCCTATTTCCTTTTTTGCTCAAAATAACCCTCAAAGAGAACATCTACCTAAAGAACAAAACCCACAGATTCAAATCAAACGTTTGACCTTGGCCCTCAACCTGACAGATGACCAAGCCACTCTGGTGGAAAGCTTATTAGAAAAACACCGGTCCAATCGGCCTCAACGACCCAAAAACCCGAAGTCCTTATCACAAGAACAAAAGGAAGCTTTTCAAGAAAAGCGGTTGGAAGCCCAGATTACCCTTCAGAGAGATATGGAAACCATTTTGAATCCAGAACAGTTTACTCAGTTTCGGGATATGATAGAAAAAAAAGCTAAAAAGAGAAAAAAACACTATAAAATGCGAAAGCATTAATATTCACCTACCTAAAAACTCACGAGAGTGAGTTTTTTTATATTGTTTTGAGCCAGTCTTCAAAAGCGGTCAATGTATATGTGATATCCCTTTCCGAAAGCGCATCGTTCAGAAAATAGCTTTCAAAAGCAGAGGGAGGGAGGTAGACTCCCCGATCCAACATTCCATGAAAATAAGCCTTAAAATGAGCGTTGTTTCCCAGAGCAGCTGATTGAAAATCAACCACAGCTTGTTCTGTAAAATGCAAAGAGAGCATAGAACCAAAACGATTGATTTGATGAGGGATACCTTTGGCCTGCAATAGGCTATCCATTCCAAGATGAAGTTGTTCTGTTTTATGATCCAAGCTCTGGAATACTTCTGGATGGTAGGCAAGATGCGCAAGCATGGCATGTCCCGCTGCCATTGCAAGTGGATTCCCGCTCAAAGTTCCCGCTTGATATACAGGTCCGAGGGGAGCCAACTGTGCCATAATTTCATTTCGAGCAGCAAACGCACCTACGGGCAATCCTCCACCCAAAACTTTTCCATAAGTTGCTATATCAGCCTGAATTCCCAAACGTTCTTGAGCCCCTCCAGGAGCCAATCGAAAGCCCGTCATCACTTCATCAAAGAGGAGTAATGAACCATACTGGTCGCAAAGCGACCGAAGACCCTCTAAAAAACCTTTTTGGGGTGGAATACATCCCATATTACCCGCTATGGGTTCAACAATAATTGCGGCTATGGCTTCGGGATGGTGCTCAAAATGCTGAGCGACACTTTCTAGATCGTTGTAAGAGGCCAAAAGCGTGTCTTGGGCAGTCCCTTTGGTTACTCCCGGACTGCTCGGTGCGCCAAAGGTAACAGCTCCACTTCCCGCCTGAATTAAAAAGGCATCCGAATGGCCATGATAACAGCCTGCAAACTTGATTAATTTCTCTCTACCTGTATAACCCCTTGCCAAACGAACCGCACTCATACAGGCTTCTGTTCCCGAATTAACCATTCGAATTTGGTCCATATTGGGTATCATGGACAGGGCCAATTCCGCAATTTGTGTTTCCAACTCGGTGGGCATGCCGTAGGAAGTTCCTTTATCTACACGTTCTTTTACGGCCAAAATCACAGGTTCAAATGCGTGACCCAAAAGCATTGGCCCCCAACTTGAAATGTAATCGATCAATCGATTTCCGTCCTCATCATAGAGATAGGCACCCTTGGCATGGTCTACAAAAATGGGAGTGCCTCCCACCGCTTGAAATGCTCGAACTGGAGAATTCACACCGCCGGGTATTACAGATTGAGCTGCTTTAAATAGTGCACTACTTCTTTCGTATCGCATGTTAATCTTATTGTGGGACTTTCAACTTTTGTCCCGGATAAATAGTATTATTTTCAATGGTGTTCAATCGGATAAGTGCTTCTAGGGCAACATTGTATTTTCGCGCTATACTGTAGAGAGTATCTCCCAATGCCACGGTATGTAATATGGAAGAAACTGGGGCTTTGGAGAGCGTCTTTTTCTTTCGCTTTTTAAATTTTATTTGTTTATCAAACCGGTCCAGCTGATAGCGTTCAATGAGACTGATCAGTTTTTGGGGATATTTTGGATCGGTAGCATAGCCCGCTTTTTTCAACCCTCTCGCCCATGCTTTGTAATCCGTGGGGTTGAAGTCGAATAAAAAAGCATACCGCCTGCGCTCTGTAAGAAACAAGGAATGATCACGATAGGAGGATATCGGATTTTGGTACACCCGAAAACATTCTCCTTTGCGGTCGTCATCGTGATAGATGCGCTTTCCGTTCCAACCCGTATGGCATTTAATCCCAAAATGATTATTGGCCTCTTGAGCCAATCGGCCACTCCCATTGCCCGATTCCAAAAGCCCTTGCGCCAAGGTAATGCTTGCGGGAATTCGAAAAGTTTCCATTTCACCTTGCGCTACAGGACCAAAGATTACAATATACTCTGCGATGCGTTCTGCTGGAGTCTGTTTTGAATTGAAAGCCGCAGTTGGGGCTGCATTTTTGTCGCTAGAAGATGAAGAAAGATTCTTCGTTAGATTGGGATTGGGTTTTGGTGTCTGTTGAAGCGATTCGGACCTAGCATTGTTGGTGATTCGTACTTTTCTAACCCCACAACCGCTCCCCAATACTAACAAAATTAAGCAGAGGAATAACAGAGTGGGGTATGACCCTTTTCTAATCGGTGTTGATTGAAGCCTCGAATTCCTTGGAGTCCTCCAGTGTGAATGATCAATACATTGTTTCCCCATCGCCATTGGCCTTTCTTTATGAGTTCAAAAATACCAAAAAGCATTTTCCCAGTATAGATTGGATCTAAGGGAATTCCATATTGTTGGTAAAAAGAATTCATAAACAAGACCAAGGCTTCGTTGGTTCTCGCGTAGCCACCAAACTCAAAGCCTCTGATTAAAGTCCAGTTATCTTTTTTGGTCCATTGCTGTATATCACCTTCCAATTGGCGATGCATTAAGGCAGGAAATCCAAGAATTTCTTGATCGGAGGCACTTGCTTCAATAAGTCCTGCGAGGGTTCCTCCAGTTCCCACACAACAGCACACCGTATCAAATTGGGTATCGGAATTATTTAATATCTCTTTACATCCCTCAATCGCTAAAGCATTGGTCCCGCCTTCGGGCAAAAGATAGTCTTGGGAAGGATCGTAGGGAAAAGGTACTTTTTTTTCTCGATAGGCGTCTCGAGAGATAAAATACAAAATCATCCCCTGAGATTGGCAATACGTCAGAGTGGGGCTCTTTTCTATCTTAAATTCCCACTCTTCACCCCGAACAATTCCAATCGTTGGGATTTTTAGAGAAATCCCTGCTGCGGCAACAGCAGCTAGGTGATTGGAAAAAGCGCCACCAAAAGTGAATACCTTCTTATACGATGCACTTTTTAGACGCTGAAAATTGTATTTGAGTTTTCGGTATTTATTCCCAGAGAGAACAGGATGAATCTGATCCTCTCTTTTCATGGTCAATCGTATTTCAGAAAAAGTGTCAATGGATTGATTTTCAGAAAGGAATACCTGATTAAACATGAATTGAATTATTGGATAAAGATACAAAGCTTTGTACCTTGTACTCAAAAGAAAAAATGCCCCTAGGTCCACTACCACCTCTAGAAGATGGCGACTTTTACATGACCCCTGAAGGCTATCGTGTCTTCACCGAACAATACCACCTAAAACGTGGATATTGTTGCCAAAGTGGCTGTCGGCATTGCCCCTATGGTTATGATGCCAATAAAGGGGTGTAGTTTTCGGCATAGTTTTTGGAATGTGTATTTAATAATTATATAGATGAAAAAGATTTTTTTATTGTTGGTTTCTTTAATAACAACGATGTGTTCCTCCGTTGCTGTTTTTTCAGATTTTGATAGCGCTGTTGATTTCAATCAATACAAAACCTATGCCTATTTGAAAAAGGACATTGATGCAGTAGAAATTTCTGATTTGGATAAGCGTCGCATCTTGCGTAGTATTGATGCCAATTTAGAAGGCAAACGACTTTCTAAATCGGAAGTACCTGATCTACTAATTCGTATTAGTACCCAAGCCAAAGAACGCGTGTATTTAAACAACAACTATTGGGGTTGGGGTTGGGGATGGAATCCATGGTTTATGGGTCCCTCAATGCAATCGGTGAGCTCGCGGACTGAAGGAATCCTATATATCGATTTGATTGATAACAACACAAAACAACTGGTTTGGCAAGGGCGTGGTCGAGGCCCATTGACAGAAATGACCAATAAAAGGGATGAAAGGATTTACAATCTGGTTTCAGAAATACTTAGTGTCTACCCACCAACTGACTCTGATTAATTCGAAAAAACTTCGAACTCAGCTGCTCCCAAGGCAGCATTGATTCCTTCTGGATAGCTCCCACCAGCAGTAGCAAAAAAAGCTTGTCCCCCGCCGCCACCGCGTATGTGTTTTCCTAAACTGCGAACAATTTCTCCTGCGTTAAGGCCTCTATCTTTGACCAATTTTTTGGATATATAACAACTCAAAATTGGCTTATTATTTGACACTGCAGCCAAGATCAAGACTAAATTATCTTTGTTTTGACCCATATCAAAAGCTGCATTTTTGATTCCTTGTGCATCCAGTGATACTTCCTTAGCCAGAAATTGCAGCCCTTCTTTTTCTTTCAGTTCAGCTTCCAACTCTTTTTTAACAATTTGAGTTTTTAATTTGTTAAGTTCGGCTACTTCTTTTTTTAGCTGTGTATTTTCTATCTGCAATTGTTGGACGGAATTGACCGTGTCTTGAGGGCGATTCAAGAGTTCTTGGATGGCATTCAATTTGTTGTTTTGCTCTTCAAAATAGGTTTTGACAGCATCGGCTGTGATTGCTTCTATTCTTCTTATTCCTGCAGCTACAGCGCTTTCACCAGTGATCTTAAAGTGCCATATCTGGCTTGTATTGGCAACATGTGTACCTCCACACAATTCTATGGACTGCCCAAAACGAATGGCGCGGACTGTGTCACCATATTTTTCTCCAAATAGGGCGAGAGCACCTTGTTTGACTGCCTCTTCTTTGGGGATGTTTCTACTTTCCTCCAGGGGTAATTCCTCTTGAATTCGAGCATTGACAAATTGTTCCACTTGAGCCAATTCTTCCGTCGTTACTTTAGTGAAATGCGAAAAGTCGAAGCGGAACATTCCTGAGTGTACCATAGATCCCTTTTGTTCCACATGATCCCCCAATATGGTTCTCAATGCTTGATGCATTAAGTGGGTTGCCGTATGGTTGCAAGATGTGCGTGATCGCTGATTGGCATCCACAACGGCTTTAAAACTACGGTTTGTATTCTTTGGGAGCGTCTTGCAAAAATGTAAGATTAAATCATTTTCTTTTTTGGTGTCTGTTATATAATGAATGTCACCATTGGAATCTTCCAAATAGCCTTTATCTCCTACTTGACCACCTCCTTCTGGATAAAAAGGCGTGTGAGTAAAAACCAATTGATACATGTCCCCCTCTTTTTTGGAGGTTACTTTACGAAAGCGGGTGATCTTGACCTCAGTTTCCAATAAATCATAGCCTACAAATTCCTCGACTTGGTCTTGGAGTAAAACCTGCCAGTCGTCGGATGAAGAAGCCGCTGCTGCCCGTGAGCGTGCCTTTTGTTTTTCCATTTCTGCGGCAAAACCAGCTTCATCCACTTGAAATCCTCTTTCGCGACCAATCAAAGCTGTTAAATCCAATGGAAATCCAAAGGTGTCGTACAGTTCAAAAGCTTTAGAACCACTAATTTTTTTATCAGTTGTGTTGGCCAATAAGCTATCCAGAAGCGCCAAGCCTTGATCCAAAGTCTTCAAAAAAGAGTTCTCTTCTTCCCGAATCACGTTCTCTGCTAGATTCTGTTGTTTTTTGAGCTCTGGAAAAACTCCTCCCATTTGTTGGCTCAGGATATCGGCCAATTGATGGATGAAGGCTTCCTTTTGATTTAGAAAAGTAAATCCATAACGGATGGCACGTCGAAGAATTCTTCGAATGACGTAACCCGCTCCAGTATTGCTTGGAAGCTGTCCATCAGCAATTGCAAAATAAACCGTTCGGAGATGGTCGGCAATCACCCGCATGGCGATATCTGTTTCAATATTATTACCATATTCTGTCCCAGTACGAGTTTCAATTTCACGAATCAAAGGGGTGAATACATCCGTATCATAATTGGATTGAACTCCTTGCAAAACCATGCACAGTCTTTCAAAACCCATGCCAGTATCTACGTGTTGTTGGGGAAGCTTTTCCAGGGATCCATCTGCCTTACGGTTGAATTCCATAAATACTAAATTCCACACTTCAATTACTTCAGGATGATCTTTGTTGACCAGTTCAGAACCCGGCACTTTTTCTTTGTCCTCTTTGCTTCGTATATCGATATGGATTTCGGAGCAAGGTCCACAGGGGCCTTGATCGCCCATTTCCCAAAAATTATCTTT
>DQCR01000033.1:0-353 GCA_003533785.1 Flavobacteriaceae bacterium | reverse complement strand
CCCATTTCCCAAAAATTATCTTTTTTATTACCATTGAGTATTCGCTCCTCTGGGAGAATAGCCTTCCAGCAGTCATAAGCCTCTTGGTCTTTCTCAAGACCCTCCTTAGTATCTCCTTCAAATATGGTGACATAGAGCATGTCTGGAGCTATTTCATAGATTTCGGTGAGCAGTTCCCATGCCCAGGCAATGGCTTCATTTTTGAAATAGTCCCCAAAGCTCCAATTTCCTAGCATTTCAAAGAATGTGTGGTGGTAGGTGTCTATTCCAACCTCTTCTAAGTCGTTGTGTTTTCCAGAGACCCGCAAACACTTTTGGGTATCGGCTATGCGAAGGCTTTCTGGAGAGGATTG
>DQCR01000025.1 GCA_003533785.1 Flavobacteriaceae bacterium | reverse complement strand
GTTCAGCGAAAGAAAATAAATTTTGTTGGCACTCTACAACGACAAAAAGATTTTGGTTTTGTTCTTACTCAAGGGATACATATGTATACTGATTTTTTTATCCCAGGAGAGGAATTAAAAGGATTTGAAGATGGGGATAAAGTAGAAGTAGAATTAACGGGCTGGCCCAAAAAAGCATCATCACCAAACGGAAAAATATTAAGAAGCCTTGGAAAACCAGGAGTTCTAAATACTGAAATGCATACGATACTTTTAGAATATGGCCTCCCTGCTGCATTTGAAAAAGAATTAGAAGAAGCGGCTAACCAAATCCCAACAGCTATAACACAAGAGGAAATAGACAAAAGGAAGGATTTTAGAGAAGTACTTACGTTTACAATAGACCCTATATCTGCAAAGGATTTTGACGATGCCATCTCCTTTCAAAAGTTAAAAAATGGACATTATGAAATTGGTGTTCATATTGCAGATGTGTCTCATTATGTAGATGAAGAATCTATTTTAGATGATGAAGCCTATCAAAGAGGAACCTCCGTTTATTTAGTAGATCGAGTCGTACCGATGCTGCCAGAAAATTTATCGAACGGTTTGTGTTCTCTTCGTCCAAATGAGGAAAAACTAACCTACGCTGCAGTATTTGAGGTGGACACAAAGGGCACACTCCACAAAGAGTGGTTTGGTAAAACTGTTATTTGTTCCAATCATCGTTTTGCTTATGAAGAAATTCAATATGTACTAGACACCAATGGGGCAACAGTAGCCGAAAGCCATTCTTTAACGGGTAAAGAATACACCATTCCTAAAACAACGATCTTTGCAATTAGTGAACTTAATCGATTGGCTCAATTGTATAGAAAGCAACGCATGTTGGCTGGTGCTATATCTTTTGATCGTAAAGAAATACAGTTTCGCTTAGACGAAAAAGACCATCCTGAGTCCGTTTACTTCAAAGAGTCAAAAGCGGCACACCAGTTAATTGAAGAGTGGATGTTGATGGCAAATAGATCGGTAGCTACTTTTATAGGAAAGCAAAACCCTAAAAAACCTTTTGTTTATCGTGTTCATGATGAGCCCGATCAGGATAAACTTGACAACTTACAACAAGTGGTTAAAACGTTTGGGTATGCATTTAACTCAAATTCAAAACAATTAAATAAAGAAATCAATTCCTTACTGAAAACAACACATGGAAAGAAAGAGCAGCACATGATTGATACGCTTACTTTACGCTGTATGAGTAAAGCTGTTTATACGACAGACAATATTGGTCATTACGGTTTGGGTTTTGATTATTATAGCCATTTCACTTCGCCTATTCGCCGCTACCCTGATGTCTTGGTTCATCGTTTATTAGATTTTTATCTAAATGGAGGGAAAAACATAAATAAAGAACTTTTAGAAGAAGCATGCAATCATACATCACAACGAGAACAATTAGCTACAAAAGCGGAAAGAGAATCCATAAAGTTTATGCAGGTCAAGTTTATGGAAGACAAAGTGGGTCAAAAATTTGATGGAATTATCTCAGGAATAACGGAACGAGGTATTTATGTAGAAATAATAAGCAACAAATGTGAAGGGATGATTGCAGCACGAGATATGTCAGGAGATCACTTTTATTTCGACGAACAACAGCACGCAATGATTGGGCAAAAGACAAATCAAACATTTACACTTGGCGATCCAATATCAATTGTTGTAAAATCAGCGAACCTCTCAAAAAAACAATTGGATTTTGTTCTACCTTCAAATAATTAATACCTTTTATAACAATTAACCGTCATGTCTCGTTACTTATTGTTCTTTTTTTTATTCTCAACTCTTTCGTTTGCTCAACCCAATGCTTTAGAAAGCACAAATACACGCATAGTTGAATTATCGCCATACATTAATTTAAAAGTGTATTCAGGCATTTCCATCACGCTGCACACGTCCGATACGGATAGCTTAGTTATCCGATCAGAAACACCGGAAGAAGTTGTAGCCGTATTGAAGGGCAATACGCTCAAGTTGAGATTAGGATTAGAATATCTTCTTCAGAAATCAGAGACCAGTATAGAAGTGCACCATTCTCAACCTTTAGACTTAATTGACCTAAGTCAAGGTTCACAATTAACCACAGAAGAACCTATTGAACAAACAAGCTTATCATTGGTCTTACAAGAAGGGTCAATGGCCGAAATTGAACTTTCTGTATCACGTTTGAATGCCAAGGTTCAATCTGGGGCGAAGCTTTTTCCTTTTGGTAATGCAAAAAATGTGGTTGTTAGTTGTACATCTGGCGGGGTTTGTGAGGCAGATCAGCTTAGTGCGGAACAAGTAGATGTAAAGGCCAGTTTCGGAAGTGTTGCCTATGTCAAAGCAACTGCTTTAGTGGATGCTAAGGCAAGCGTTAATTCTACAATTCGTGTACACGGAACGCCAACAAAGTTGATAAGTAAAGAATCGGTAGGCGGTAAAGTAATTGAAATGAAATAAAAAACCCAAGTTAATCAACTTGGGCTGGTAGAGGCACCGAGCGGATTCGAACCGCTGTACAAGCTTTTGCAGAGCTCTGCCTAGCCACTCGGCCACGGTGCCCGAATGCGGTAAAGTTACACATTTCCCTTGGGTACCCAATTTTTTCTCTTTTGCTTCAAACGCACACCCACTGAATAAACATTGGCATTAATCGGCGGATTTAGTTTATGTATATGAACATCTAAAGCACTAATTGTCGGATGAGAACGGAATAATTGATCGTGGATTTTATAAAGTACCGTCTCAATCAATTTGCAGGGCTTTTTCATTGTATTCAAAACAGCCGCCGTGATGCTAACATAATCAACGGTGTCTTCTAAAGCATCTGTTTGGGCTGACGCCTCCAGGCATGTCGTCACAATCACATCAATTCGGTAGCAGGTGCCAATTTTGGTTTCCTCAACCAAACACCCATGAAAAGCATAACACCGTATGTCGTTAACATAAATTTTTCCCATAGCCGCAAAGATAATCCCTTCCGATAAGCTAGGGGAATAATCGTTTATAATATCTTTGTATGAAAATGGAAGACGATGTCAGATGCGACCAAAGGAATGAATTTTATAGAACAAATCATCGATGAAGACTTGGCGTCTAATTATAAACAAAACCAGTTGAGATTTCGCTTTCCACCTGAGCCTAACGGATACCTTCATATTGGCCATGTTAAGGCAATCTGTCTCAACTTTGGGTTAGGCGTAAAATACAAAGCACCGGTTAATCTTCGTTTTGATGACACCAATCCCGTTAAAGAAGAAACCGTATATGTAGAGGGCATCATGAATGACATTCAATGGTTGGGGTTCCAATGGGATAAAGTGGTCTATGCCTCTGATTATTTTGATCAACTATACCGTTGGGCGTTGTATTTGATAGAGAAGGGTGTAGCGTATGTCGATTCACAAGACTCTGCTAGTATAGCCGCTCAAAAGGGCACTCCCACCCAGCCCGGAACAGAAAGCCCATACAGAAACCGCAGCATAAAAGAAAATAGAACTCTTTTTGAAGCGATGAAAGCAGGTGAACACAAACAGGGATCGCACGTCCTTCGCGCCAAAATAGATATGAGTGCACCCAACATGTTGCTGCGGGACCCCATTATGTACCGGATTCTTTTTGAGGCTCATCATAGAACAGGAGACCGCTGGTGTATTTATCCAATGTACGACTGGACGCATGGGGAATCCGATTATATAGAAAAAATCTCGCATTCCTTGTGCACTTTGGAATTTAAGCCCCACAGAGAGCTTTATGATTGGTTTTTAAGCGCACTTTCTCCTTTGAAGGGCCTTCGCCCCAAACAACGAGAGTTCTCTCGGCTGAATCTTTCCTACACGGTTACCAGTAAGCGGAAGCTCGCACAGTTGATCGATAAAGGTCACGTCAGCGGATGGGATGATCCTAGAATGCCTACGATTGCTGGTCTTCGGCGAAGAGGATATACTCCCAAAGCATTGCAACAGTTTGTGACTACAGCGGGAATTTCAAAGCGTGAAAACATTATAGATGTTGGTCTATTGGAGTTCTGTGTTCGTGAAGACTTAAATAAATCTGCAGCGCGTGTGTTTTCTGTTTTAGATCCAATTAAACTCACGATAGAGAATTTTCCTGACAACCAAACAGAAACTCTTATTGGTCAATTGAATCCTGAAGACCCTGCTGCAGGGACACGTGAAATTCCTTTTTCTAAGCATCTGTATATTGAACAAGACGACTTTAAAGAGAATGCAAACCGTAAATTCTTCCGTCTTACTTTAGGTAAAGAAGTGCGATTAAAAAATGCCTATATCATAAAAGGAGAATCCGTTGTAAAAGACAATATGGGAGATATAGTAGAAATCATATGTAGTTATGATCCAGACAGCAAAAGCGGCTCAGGCAGTGAGGCCAGTCAAAGAAAGGTAAAAGGGACACTGCATTGGGTCTCCCAAAAAGAAGCAGTGCCTATCCTCGTTCGTAATTATGATCGCCTTTTTGCACACCCGAGTCCTGATAAAGGAGAAGAAGACTTTCTAAACCATCTCAATCCCGATTCATTCAGCGAAGCTAAAGCTTTTGCAGAGCCACACATACGGACCACCGTTGTAGGGGAACCTTGTCAATTTCAACGTAAAGGTTACTATGTCTTAGATCCCGATAGCGAAAAGTATGGTCAATTAATTTTCAATAAGACCGTAGGACTCCGAGACAATTGGTCTAAACCTTAGGGTCCTCCCCTTCTTTTTTTCTCTGATTTTCTGCTTTCATTGCTTCTCCAATCTGATTGCTAGCAGAGAAAGACGCAACCATATTATTGAGCATATCACTCCCTGCTTGTGGAGAATTAGGGAGGAGTATCAGGTTGGAATTGGTTTCTTCCCCTATAGATTGGAGGGTATCATAGTGTTGGGTGACTACGATTAGTGCGGATGCCTCTTGTGAATTTATTCCCACATTGTTGAGCACATCCACAGACTCTTCTAGACCTCGTGCAATTTCTCTTCGTTGATCCGCAATACCTTGTCCCTGTAAACGCTTGCTTTCTGCTTCTGCTTTGGCCTTTTCAACGATCAATATTCGGGCGGCGTCCCCTTCGTATTGAGCAGCTACCTTTTGACGCTCAGCGGCATTGATCCGGTTCATGGCCGTTTTCACTTCTTTATCAGGATCGATGTCCGTGACCAAAGTTTTAATTATATCATACCCATAATTAATCATCGCATCATTGAGTTCACTCTTTACTGCAATTGCAATTTCATCTTTTTTCTCAAAGACATCATCTAATTTCATTTTAGGGACGACAGCCCGAACAACGTCAAAGACATAGGAAGTAATTTGGTCTTGTGGAAAATCCAACTTGTAAAACGCTTCATATACTTTAGCAGGAACGACTCGATATTGTACCGAGACCTTAAGTTTCACAAAGACATCATCTTTCGTTTTAGTTTCTACAATAACATCCAATTGTAAAATCCGAAGGCTAACCCGCCCTGATATTTTATCAATAATTGGAATTTTAATGTGAAGCCCAGGTTTACGAATAGCAATAAACCTCCCAAATCGTTCAACCACAGCGGAAGTTTGTTGCTTCACAATAAATAAGCCCGAAAGAACGAGTAAGACAAGGAAAAGAAATAACAGAATGTATGCTAAGTTCATAATGATTGGTTTAGGTATTTGATAAAATTATCTAATCTTTCTAAAATAACACTTTTTGGTAGTAAATCCATAAATGCAAATAAATCAGGGCCCGCTAATTGACCAACAAGAGCGATGCGTAATGCTTGCATTCCCTGACCCGTTTTAATGGCAGCGTCCTTAATTTTCCCCATATATTCGGATTTACTTATTTGCTGTCCCGACTCGATATGTAAACGAAATTCAGTAAGTAAATTCTTACAAGATTTTGACTCTAGTTTCCTAACCGCTTTCTTGTCGTATTGTGTGGGGTTTTCTTCAAACAATCCTAAGAGCTCATTAAATCCCAATAGGGTTTCAACCCGATCTTTAATCAATTCTATTTTTTCTTCTACGGAATTGATTTCCTTCAAATGCGGAGGAAGCAATGGAATCAATTTTGAAGGGGAAGCGCCTTTGATATGCTGCGCATTGATCCACAACGCCTTTTTATAATCAAACCGAGCACCGCCTTTTTGAAGCCCTTCAATACCAAAAGCATCTACTAATTCTTTCAATGAAAACAACTCACGATCGGTTCCCGAATTCCAGCCCAGCAGGGCCAAGTAATTGACTAATCCCTCCTTAATAAACCCTCTTTCTCTAAATCCAACACTCCCCTCCCAATGGAACGGAAATACGGGAAACCCCCCTTTTGATCCATCTCTTTTGGAGAGCTTCCCTTTCCCCTCCGGTTTAAGGATTAGGGGCAGGTGTATAAATTTGGGCGCCTCCCACCCAAACCCCTCATAAATGAGCTGATGAATTGGCAAAGAAGGCAACCACTCCTCACCGCGAATTACGCATGTAATCTCCATTAAGTGATCATCGACCACGTTAGCAAAATGATATGTGGGCATACCATCTGCCTTCATAAGTATTTTATCATCAATTTCTATTGCTTCAACATGCACGTTGCCTCTAAGTTCATCCTGTACCTTAATAGTTCCTAAGGCATCATTTTTTAGGCGTATGACATAGTCTTCATTCTTTAACAACGGAGTCACTTCCGATGTGCTTAAGCTTAAGCTATTTTTCATCCTGTGTCGGTTGTGTTGGCCATATTTAAATGCTTCTTTTTTAGCTTCTGCTTTACCTCTTTCTAGTTCTAAAGCTTCTTTTGAATCAAAAGCATAGTAGGCCTTCCCTTTTTCAATTAACTTTTGAATGTAATTTTGGTATATGTCTTTTCTTTCACTTTGTCTATAGGGCCCCCATGGACTTTCGGTTCCTGGCCCTTCGTCAACCTCTAGCCCCAACCAATCCATTGTCTTCAAAATATATTCTTCGGCGCCAGGGACATATCTGTTTTGGTCTGTATCTTCAACACGTACAACAAAGACCCCTTTTCTGCTTTTTGTGTAGAGGTAATTAAACAAAGCGGTTCTTACACCTCCAATATGGAGAGGTCCCGTTGGGCTTGGGGCAAAACGTACACGTTCCATTTTTTATTTTCAAAGATAGCGACTTCTTACTACAGCACGGATGTGTATCTTTGTCCTGTGGAAATAAATTTTAACAACGCACCCGATTATGTCAACCCTACTGTGGTGTGTCAATTATTGAAGAAGATCAGTGAAGACTTCAACAAAGAGGTAACCTGTTTTACCTTCCACTTCGTTGGTTCCACAAAGATGTTGGAATTAAACAAATCCTTTCTGGACCATGATACGCACACAGACGTGATAACTTTTGATTACAGCACGGACAGCACCGTCTCTGGGGAGGCATTCCTTTCTTTAGAAATGATAGAAGAAAACGCAAAAAAATTTAGCCAAACGCCTGAAAACGAGTCACATAGGCTTTGTGTGCATAGCCTTTTACACTGTTACGGGGTAACAGACAAGACAACAGGAGAGAAAAAACAATTCAGACTGATAGAGAATAAGTACTTAAACATGTTTCACGTGGAACCTCAATAAGATGTTTGCAAAAGAATATGATGTTATTGTTGTTGGAGGAGGTCATGCTGGTGCGGAAGCCGCCGCCGCTTCTGCGAACCTTGGTTCTCATACCCTACTTATCACCATGAATCTTCAAACCCTTGGACAAATGAGTTGTAATCCTGCCATGGGAGGGATTGCGAAAGGACAAATTGTTCGTGAAATTGATGCCATGGGTGGCTACAGCGGAATCGTATCTGATACTTCTGCAATCCAGTTTAAAATGTTGAATCGATCCAAAGGCCCTGCCATGTGGTCTCCACGGGTACAGTCAGACCGCATGCTGTTTGCGCAACATTGGAGAAATCAATTGGAACAAACTCAACATCTTGATTTTTATCAAGAAATGGTCAAAGGACTTGTTATTGAAAAAAACAAAGTTGTCGGAGTCGAAACCAATCTGGGGCTCCAAGTGAGAGCTAAATCAGTTATACTCACTAACGGCACTTTTTTAAATGGTTTGATTCATATTGGTGAAAAAAACTTCGGTGGCGGACGCGCTGGAGAATCTGCATCCTATGGACTGACAGAAACATTACAGTCCTTGGGTTTCCAAAGCGGTCGTATGAAAACAGGGACCCCTCCCCGTGTGGACGCAAGGTCTCTCGATTTTTCACAAATGGAAGAGCAACCTGGGGATATAGATCCTCAAAAATTTTCCTTTTCCACTCTTACGAGCCCATTGAAAAAGCAAAAGAGTTGTTATATTACCCATACCGATGAAACAGTGCATGATACCCTTCGCTCTGGATTTGATCGTTCTCCTATGTTTAACGGAAGCATTCAAAGCATCGGCCCAAGGTATTGCCCCTCCATCGAAGATAAAATAAATCGTTTTGCAGATAAAAACAGACATCAAATATTCGTTGAGCCAGAAGGATGGGATACCGTAGAAGTTTATGTAAACGGGTTCTCAACTTCTTTACCAGAAGATATCCAATACGAAGCGCTTCGCAGAGTAAAAGGCTTTGAAAAAGTAAAGTTTTTTCGCCCTGGTTATGCCATTGAGTATGACTATTTCCCTCCTACACAATTGATGCACAGTTTAGAAACTAAGTTAATTGAAAACTTGTTTTTTGCTGGACAGAT
>DQCR01000042.1:1514-6051 GCA_003533785.1 Flavobacteriaceae bacterium | reverse complement strand
AAGTTTTTTTATGCGAGTGGTCGTAGAAAGTCTTTTTCAAAAGATCACTTATGAAGACTTTCAAACTACTTTCAATCGAGATATCGGTTCCCGATATACCTTGCGTTGTTCCTTCTTTTTGGAAGATAAAATTCCCAATGTTGCAGTTTTTGTTTCCAAATACGATCACTGTTTGTATGATATTTTAACCCAACAGCGCTCTGGAAAATTAGCCTGTACCATTCCTTTTATCTTAAGTAACCACAAGGATTTGGAATCAGTTGCAAAACAATTTCAAATTCCCTTTTACCATGTCCCCGTCACCAAAGAAACGAAGGCAGAAGCTGAAACACAGCAGCTGGAATTATTGAAAAAGCATCAAATAGATTCGATTGTTTTGGCACGTTATATGCAAATTGTTTCTCACCGACTGGTTGACGCCTTCCCGAATCAAATCATCAATATTCACCACTCTTTTTTGCCTGCCTTTCCTGGTGCAAAGCCCTATCATTCGGCTTTTGAGCGCGGTGTAAAAATCATCGGTGCGACGAGCCATTATGTGACTGAAGATCTTGACGCCGGTCCCATCATCGAACAGGATATTGTCCGTGTATCGCATGAACACGAAGTTCGTGACTTTATTGAAAAAGGACAGGATTTGGAACGCATTGTGCTGCTGCGTGCATTAAAACATCACTGCGATCGAAAGATCATGGTCTATCACAACAAAACCGTGGTTTTTAATTAGTCTTTTAAGAGAAAGGTGAGCAAGTTGTTATTAAACTGCTCCGGTTGGTCGATATTGACAACATGCCCAGAGTCCGACAAAGTGATCAGGGATGAAGATTCGTGTGCTTGTACCATCTCTTTCACAAAAGGAAGAAACATATAATCTTCCTTTCCCATAATATACAAGACGGGAGTTTTTACTTTATAAGACCTAATCTTTTCAAGCAAGGGAAGAATTTTTTTAGTCAATTTATACCATCTTTTAAACTCGTTTTGGGATAATTTTTTTGCTTCACGAATAAATAATGCGCGCGATTTTCTGTGATTTCTATACGGCATAATGACGTAAGCAAAAAAAGTATAAATCCAAATGAAAGGTAAAATACTTTGAGTTAAATTTCCAAAAAACATCAATACACGAGATTGGAAGTTTAAATTTAAAATAGCACCGCCTAAGCCTATTTTTTCAACTCTACTTTGATATTTAAAAAGCATTTTCTGTATCAGAATACTGCCCAAGGAAATTCCAACAAAATGGGATTTATTAATTTTATTATAATCCAAAACTTCAATTAAATCTTCGATAATCTTGTCAAAGGTATATTGAGTCCCTTCTGGAGAAGCAGCAGACTTACCGTGTCCCCTCAGGTCGATGAGCAGCACATTAAAATAACTTTTAAAAAACCGAACCTGATTAAACCAAATAGAGGAACTCCCCCCAGCACCATGAACGAAAGTGATCCATTTTTTAGAATTGTTAGTCGAAGGATATAGGGTGTGGTGAAGCATTAAATTAGTCCAGCGGAGTTTAGGTGAGTTGCCATTTGGGTTTGCATTTTTCCAGCTTCCGCGGCGGCGGCGACTGTAAAATCATCTCCTTGGGAGGCATAGAGAATCCCTCTGGAGGAATTCACCAACAGGCCACATTGGGAATTCATCCCATTTTGAGCTACTTCAGCAAGGCTCCCTCCCTGGGCTCCTACCCCCGGCACCAACAAAAAGGAATCGGGTATAATTTTTCGGATGGCGTGTAATGCCTCCGCCTTCGTAGCGCCAACCACATACATCAGTCGATCAGTATTTTCCCATTCTAAACTGGTTTTTAAAACTTTTTCAAATAACAAACGGTGTTCTTCTTTGGTATATTGAAAGTCAGCAGCTCCTGTATTGGATGTCAAAGCGAGCAAAATAGCGTGTTTCCCCTCAAAAGTGAGGAAGGGTTCTACAGCGTCTCGACCCATATAGGGCGCAACGGTCACCGCATCCACACCATAGGTTTCAAAAAAGGCTTTTGCATAGCGCCCTGCAGTATTCCCAATATCCCCTCGTTTGGCGTCAGCGATCGTAAAATGATCGGGATAATAGGTGTTTAAATAGTCGATTACTTTTTTGAAGGCTTGCCAACCTTGCAGTCCATAAGCTTCAAAAAAAGCCAAGTTGGGTTTATAGGCTACTGCGAAGGAATGCGTAGCATCAATAATGGCTTTAGCAAAACTAAAAATAGGATCTTCCTCCTTGAGTAAATGTGGAGGGATCTTTTCCAAATCGATATCCAAGCCAACACATAAAAAAGAAGCCTTGGATTTAATTTGTTGAAAAAGGAACTGTTGCGTCATAATACTTCACCCGCTTCTTTTAGCTTTTCCGTGTTTTGATACAACTGCAGCTCATCGATAATTTTTTGAATGTCCCCATTAATGAAATTGGTGAGATCGTAAAGGGTAATTCCAATGCGGTGATCGGTAACTCTTCCCTGGGGATAGTTATAGGTTCGGATTTTTGCGGAGCGATCTCCCGAAGAAACCAGCGAGTTCCTTTTCTCGGCGTCAGAGGCTAATTTTTTTGAAAGTTCCAATTCATACAACCTAGAACGTAATACTTTTAGGGCTTTGTCTTTATTTTTATGTTGCGACTTTTGATCTTGGCATTGGGCCACAATACCCGTTGGTTCGTGAGTCAAGCGCACCGCAGAATAGGTCGTGTTTACGGATTGTCCTCCAGGTCCTGAAGAACAGAAATAATCTATACGCACTTCGTTCATATCTATTTCCACATCAAATTCTTCGGCCTCTGGCAATACCATAACCGTCGCGGCAGAAGTGTGTACCCGTCCTTGCGTTTCTGTCTGAGGGACACGCTGTACCCGATGAACTCCTGATTCGTATTTTAAGATTCCATACACATCTTCACCTGAGACCTCAAAAATCACCTCTTTAAAACCTCCTGCAGTACCCTCGCTGGAATCTACAAAACTTACAGACCAATTTTTGGATTGACAAAATTTAGTGTACATCCGATACAAATCACCTGCAAAAATACTGGCCTCATCTCCACCTGTCCCTGCACGGATTTCTACAACCACATTTTTAGCATCTTCCGGATCTTTGGGAATCAGTAAAAGCTTGATTTCCTCTTCCAATTTGGGGAGTTGCTCTTTGGCAGATTCAACCTCCATCTTTGCCATGGCAACCATTTCGGCATCCGTTTCTTCTTTCAAAAGCGCTTCCGCCTCTTCTAAATTGGAATGCAATGTTTTATAAACTTTGATTTTTTCCATCATCAAAGACAAGTCCTTGTATTCTTTATTCAATTGGACATACCTTCTTTGATCAGAAATAATATCGGGCTGGATGATTAGGTCGGAGACCTCATCGAAACGCTGCTGGACGATTTGCAATTTTTCTAACATAGAACTACAAATTTACAAATTGTAAAGGTTTATTGTATGGGTTTATTTTTTTAAAACAATGCGATACTCAAACTCCAGTAAATCTTTCATTTTAATTGACAAAAAGGAAGGCAGGTCAATATTGAAATCGGTAGGATTTAATTCAAAACTCCCGGAAATTTTCCATTGGGAATCTTGTTGTTCCAAATCCGCTAGAATCGATTTATCGATTTTTGCTCCGTGAAAATCAAAACTCCCGTTCATCCGAAGTTTTTGGCCTTCTATTTCAATGGATTCTGAATAGAATTTAACTTCAGGAAACTGTAAAGCTTCCAAAACTTCGAGCGAGTGAGCATCTCTCCCAGAATTTTTACTGTCAAAATCTCGAACATAAACCAAAATAGCGAGTTTTTCAATTCCTTCTTCCTTGCTAGGAACCGCCAGTCCATAAACTTTATCATTTACCCCTTCCCAAGCGTGAAGCAAGTGGTCTCCTTTGTAGCGAATTGAAGAAGCTTCCGAGTCAATTTTCCATTGGGTGTTTTGCCCAAAAGAAGTAGAAACCACAAGAGAGAGGAGGATAAAAAATCGTTTTACAAGCATAATTAAAATTTAAAAACTAGAATAGCGGTAGCATAGGTCCCAAAGGCTGTGAAAGCAGCTGCACGGTGAAGTCGTCTGTTTTTTTCTGCCAAAACATTGGTTGCGACCATGGCAGAAAAGTGAAGGGTAGCCAAGTACTTGTGCGCCTTGATCGAACTCAACCCTTTTTGTTTTTTATTGGTTAAAGGAGGAGGTGCAAAAAGAGACAAGCCTGCACCCGTAAAATAACTGATGGAAGTCAAGTTTCCAATCGTTTTGTGCGTATCGTAATACCTAGATCTTCCTTCGTACAATTTGGTCCCCAATATTCCCTGAGTTACCATCCCGGCTAGTGTAACATAACCGATGAGTTGATGGAGTTTTAACATTTTCCGACGAATTTTTAATTCTTTCTCTCGCTGTTCGATAGTAAGTGGAGACCAACCAGTTTTCCGCATCAAACCGCGCTCACCCCAGAGGAGGCTTTGCGTAAAAACCATCCTGTCGGGTAAAAGAGACTCATCGATTTGGGTCTCTGCTTTTATCGAACGAAACAAATCCTCTTCTTGACCCTGAACG
>DQCR01000042.1:0-1116 GCA_003533785.1 Flavobacteriaceae bacterium | reverse complement strand
CTGTTAAGGGTAGGTAAAAATTCCGTAACTGGATTCTAAGGTGAGCTTTTTTTCTGAAGCAGCTTCTACCCGACCCACCACTTGAGCCTCTACATTAAACGTATGGGATATGTTTATTATTTGTTCAGCTACTGCAGGGTTCACATAGAGCTCCATACGGTGTCCCATATTAAACACTTGGTACATTTCTCTAGGAGCAGTACCCGATTCTTTTTGGATTAGATCAAACAAGGGCGGTACTTCAAAAAGATTGTCTTTAATGATGTGCAATTGGTCTATAAAATGCAAGATCTTAGTCTGTGCACCTCCACTACAATGAACCATCCCATGAATCTGAGCTCTTCCTATTTCTTTAAAAATTTGTTGAATGATCGGTGCGTAGGTGCGCGTTGGAGAAAGCACTAATTTTCCGATATCTAAAGACACCCCTTCCAATAGTTCCGTTAGCGAACGAGAACCCGAATAGATTAAATCGCTAGGAACTTCTGGATCAAAACTCTCGGGGTATTTTTTTGCTAAAGCCTTAGAAAATACATCGTGGCGTGCAGAGGTAAGTCCATTGCTACCCATACCTCCATTGTATTCTTTTTCATAAGTTGCTTGTCCTGATGAAGACAATCCGATAATGACATCTCCCGCTTGGATGTTGGCATTGTCTATGATCTCTTTTTTTGCAATACGAGCCGTCACGGTAGAATCTACAATAATGGTTCTTACTAAATCCCCCACATCCGCAGTTTCTCCTCCTGTACTGTGGATGGTGACACCCCATTGTCTTAGTTCTTCTAGCAAGGCTTCCGTGCCTTCAATAAGGGCTTGGATAACTTCTCCGGGGATGTGATTTTTATTTCTTCCAATTGTAGAGGAAAGCAAAATATTTTCGGTGACTCCAACACAAAGTAAGTCATCAATATTCATGATCAAGGCGTCTTGAGCAATACCTCTCCAAATCGAAAGATCACCGGTCTCTTTCCAATACACATACGCAAGGGAAGATTTTGTTCCGGCACCGTCTGCATGCATGACCAAAGCGTGATCCTCGCTCGATGTAATGACGTCGGGAATGATTTTACAAAACGCTTTTGGATATAAGCCTTTATCAATATTCTTGATGGC
>DQCR01000002.1:3456-29883 GCA_003533785.1 Flavobacteriaceae bacterium | reverse complement strand
AAAATTAATTGTCAAATATGCAACGTTCAGGTTGTCCAATTACCAATGTCTTAGATTTGATAGGGGATCGATGGTCTCTTATCATAGTTCGAGACCTGTTTATTGGGCGTAAAACTTTTAAAGAATTTCTAAATGCACCTGAAGGAATTGCATCAAATATTCTTACTTCGCGACTAAAATCCTTAACCCAATCTGGATTTATCAATTATACTCGAAACCCCAACAATAAAAAAGTCAAATTTTACTACCTGGAAAATAAAGGCATTGACCTTTATCCCATTTTGTATGAAATGTCTATGTGGAGTGAACGCAACCTCAATAAGCCTTTTCATCCGTTATCTACTCGATGGTATTTGGAGAATAAAGAGAAAGAACCCCACTTAGTAATTGATAACGAAAAAAATAATTACATAAAACTTCGCCATGAACTTCTAGAGGAAGTTGGGAAATTCGTCTAACTTCCCCACATGGAAATCCATCTTGTCACAGTCGTAGGTGCAGGGACAATGGGTAACGGTATCGCCCATACTTTTGCTCAGTATGGCTACTCTGTTGTGTTGTATGATTTGACATCCACTCAATTAAACAAGGCTAGGGAAATTATCCATCAAAATCTTGAACGGCAACATTACAAAGGAACCATAAATGAAGCGGTCAAAGCTGCTTGTTTGGGCAACATCCGATTTACTACAGACAAGAAAAAAGCTTTCTCTCAAGCGGATTTGATTATTGAAGCAGTCTCCGAAAATCTAAGCACTAAAAAAGACGTGTTCCAAGAAATCAATCGTTTTATAAAACCCCATTGTATCTTGGCCTCAAACACCTCCTCACTCTCTATTACCGCCCTTGGAGCACTTACACAAGATCCTTCTAAAGTGATTGGGATGCACTTCATGAACCCCGTTCCTATCATGCCTTTAATAGAAATCGTCAAAGGTCAGCGGACCGATGAAATTGTTGTGGAAACCCTTTACAAGCTGAGCCAAAAAATAAATAAAACACCCTTGGTCGTTTCGGATTCCCCTGGCTTTGTTGCCAATAGAATTGCTATCCCCATGATTAATGAAGCCGTTGAAACGCTGATGCAGGGAGTCAGTGGTGTTACAGAAATTGATCGAATAATGAAATTGGGTATGGGTCACCCTATGGGGCCCCTACAGTTGGCAGATTTTATAGGTTTGGATGTTTGTCTAGCGATCCTAGAAGTCCTGTATGCAGAATTCGGTAAAGAGAAATATGCCCCCTGTATTCTATTGAGAAGGTTGGTGGTAGCAGGGCAGCTTGGAAGAAAAACAGACCTCGGATTTTACGACTATCGAACTGATCCCAAAAATCCAAGTGTCGCCCCTCAATTTAGCTAATTACCATGTTTAAAAAGAATTCAACTTGGTGGCACCTAGTTCTGCTGAATGTGGGCATTTTCTGTATTAGTACTTCGGGCGTTCTAGGGCGTTTGATAAACTTACCGCCTACAGAAATTATCTTTTGGCGTTCTCTTATTGCCTTAATCGGGCTGTTTTTCTTCTGCCTCTATCGGAGAAAAAATATTCTCACTCTTTTTAAAAAAGCTCCCTTTGCTCTTTTGGTTAGTGGTCTATTAATGGGCGCGCACTGGATTTCCTATTTTTATGCCTTGCAATGGTCAAGTGTGGCTGTGGGCATGCTTTCGCTCTACACCTTTCCAATTTTTACTGCTTTTCTGGAACCGCTTTTCGGAAAGGATCGTTTTCAATTCAAACACGCTTTTCTGGGGCTTGCCCTTCTGTTTGGAATTTATCTTATTAGTCCTCCTATCAACTGGGAAAATCAACAGTTCTTGGCTGTTGGGATGGGGGTCTTTTCAGCCTTGTGTTTTTCTTTTCGCAATCTGTTCATCAAAAAAATTTCTAAGCATTCGGATGGAACCGTACTCATGGCAACTCAAGTATTCATAATTAGTATTGTCCTGTTTCCCATAGGTTTAAAAACAGAAACCGCCTCTCTTGTTTCCAGTGGCCCAGCCCTTATTTTTCTAGCAATAGTAACCACCGTCATTGGTCATTCCTTATTCTTACAGAGTTTTCAAAAATTCTCGATCACCACAGCTAGCCTCATTAGTTGTTTACAGCCTCTATATGGAATCCTTATGGGAACCGTTCTTTTGAATGAATATCCACAAGTCAAAACAATGCTGGGAGGAAGTATTATCTTGTTGGCTGTAGGTGTGGAAATGTATTCGTTTAGAAAAAAATGACACTGTGTCTAAAAAAGTGGCCTAAATATTTTTCTATACGTTGATTCCCCCTTATTTTTGGAGGTATCAAATTGGATTCAGACTTATGGCTAATACTGAACTTTTGAATGTAACCGTTTTGGACGAGGTTGTAGTACTTACCTTAAACCGGCCCCAAGCCTTGAATGCACTTAACAAACAATTGATAACAGACCTGCATGGTTTTTTCACTCAGGCGCTGGAAAGCTATAATTGCAGCGGTGTAATTCTGACGGGAAGCGGCGCAAAAGCATTTGCCGCAGGAGCAGATATAAAAGAATTTGTCACTATGACCCCAGAAGAAATGCAGGCGCTGTCTGCTTTGGGTCACGAACTGATGTTCGCTATGGAAAACAGTCCTGTTCCAATAGTAGCTGCTATAGAAGGCTATGCTTTGGGCGGTGGCTTTGAGTTGGCCCTTGCTTGCCATCTCCGTGTTGGCTCCAGCAAAGCGCGGTTGGGCAACCCAGAGGTCAACTTGGGAATTATTCCCGGCTATGGAGCTACCCAGCGATTGCCTCAACTGGTAGGAAGAGGAAGAAGTCTGGATATTATGTTAACAGCCCGGATGATTGAAGCAACAGAAGCTCTAGATTGGGGACTATTGAACCGTGTAGTGGCCCCAGGTGAAACGGTTGAAACCGCTCAAAAAATCATTAAAGAAATTAGTTCCAAGGGGCCAACGGCAGTAGCAAAAGTCATTGAAATGGTTGCTGATTTTTATAACAAAAACAGCGATGGATTCGAAAAAGAAATTGAAACCTTTGGTGCTTTATCGGCCCATAAGGAGTTCAAAGAAGGAACGCAAGCATTTATTGCAAATAGAAAGGCGCAATTCAAAAATTGAAGAATGGAGTTTAAACTTTCCGAAGAACACAAAGCCGTTCAACAAGCTGCACGAGAGTTTGCAATTACACGCTTGCAAGATGGAGTCATTGAACGAGACACCAATAGAACGCATCCAAGCGAGCAAGTTGAGGAAATGGGGGCCTTGGGTTTTATGGGGATCATGACGTCACAACTCTATGGAGGCAGTGAGATGGATACCCTTTCCTATGTTCTAGCCTTGGAAGAAATTTCAAAAATCGATGCCAGTGCAGGAGTAATTATGAGTGCTCATAATTCCCTAGTATTATGGGCTATTGAAACCTATGGAACCGATATTCAAAAAGAAAAGTACCTCGTCCCTATGGCGCAGGGGAATAACATTGGTTGTTTTTGCCTATCAGAACCCGAAGCGGGTAGCGATGCCAGCATGCAACAGACTCGTGCAGAAGAAGCAGGTGAATATTATATCCTGAATGGGGTAAAGAATTGGATTACCAATGGCGGGCATGCAGACTTTCAATTGGTCATTGCGCAAACCCATCCAGAAAAAAAACACCGAGGTATTAACGCCTTTATTGTAGAGAAACAGTGGGAGGGTGTTGCCATAGGTCCCAAGGAGGACAAGCTGGGCATCCGCTCCTCAGACACCCATTCCATTAGCTATACTGATGTTAAAGTCCCCAAAGAAAATCGTATCGGGGAAGACGGTTTTGGTTTTAAACTAGCTATGCAAATATTAGAAGGAGGGCGAATTGGTATCGCGGCTCAAGCTCTGGGAATTGCGGCAGGGGCCTATGAATTGGCCGCCGAATATTCCACGGTTCGTTCTGCTTTTGGCAAACCCATCGCCGATCACCAAGCTATTGCCTTCAAACTTGCCGATATGGCCGTGGACATTGAAGCCGCTCGCATGTTGGTTTATCGTTCAGCCTACCTGAAGGATCAAGGACAACCTTATGGGTATGCCAGTGCTATGGCCAAGCTCAAAGCCTCGGAAGTCGCTATGAAACACACCGTGGAGGCCGTTCAAATACATGGGGGAAATGGATATGTCAAAGAATATCACGTTGAACGCTTAATGCGAGATGCTAAAATCACGCAGATTTACGAAGGCACCTCAGAGATCCACAAAATAATAATTGCTAGAAACATACGTAAGGGTGAACTTGCTTTGCCTTTTTAATTTTTAAATACTAAATAAAGATGAAAATTTTAGTTTGTATCAGTCACGTCCCAGACACTACCTCTAAGATTAATTTTGTAGAGAACAATACCCAATTTGACACCCAAGGGGTTCAGTATATCATCAATCCCAACGATGAATTTGGCCTCACTAGAGCCATGTGGTTTAAGGAAAAGGAGGGAGCTACTGTTGATGTAATCAATGTCGGAGGACCAGCAACCGAATCGACCCTGAGAAAAGCACTTGCGATAGGTGCCGATAATGCGATACGTATCCATACGGAAGCTCTGGATGCAACCCAAGTAGCAAAAGAAATTGTTGCTGTGATTCAGGAGAATGGCTACGACCTCATCATTGCTGGACGAGAATCCATTGATTATAACGGAGGCATGGTGCCAGGTATGATTGCTGCGCTCACTGGAATGAATTATCTCAATAATTGCATCCGCTTAGAAATTGAAGGACAAAACGCTACTGCCGTTCGAGAAATGGATGGAGGAAAGGAGACCGTCACAACACCGCTCCCCCTTGTCATTGGAGCTCAAAAAGGATTGGTGGAAGAAAGTGATTTGCGCATCCCCAACATGCGGGGAATAATGATGGCTCGCAAAAAACCTTTGAGTGTCTTAGAGCCCCAACATGGAGACGCTCAAGTCCAAACTATAGCCTATGAAAAACCCGCTCCCAAAGGTGCCGTGAAGCTGGTGGAACCTGAAAATATTGACCAACTTATCTCTTTACTTCACAACGAAGCTAAAGTCATCTAATCTTAAAATAATCCATTATGTCTGTTTTAGTATATGCCGAATCCGAAAAAGGACAATTAAAGAAAATTGCTTTAGAACTTGCTTCCTTTGGAAGAGCAATAGCCGACCAACTCAACACAGATTTAATAGCAATTACTGTTAATTGTGATAACAATGAGTTACTCGGCAATTATGGAGTGAATGAAATATTGACTTCCTCACATCCAGAGGAGTTTAATGCCCAACAGTACGCTGCAATTGTGAAAGATGCAGCACAGAAAAAAGATGCAAAAGTGATTGCGGTGAGCTCCAGTGCCGATAGCCGTTATTTGGCACCTTTGGCTGCTGTGGAGCTGAACGCAGGCTATGTTACGAATGTTGTGGAGGCTCCCTTGAGTACCACTCCCTTTCATGTAAAGCGCTCTGTGTTCACCAATAAAGCATTTGGTATTAGTGAATTAAACACCGATGTGAAAATGGTGGGTTTGTCCAAGAATGCCTTCGGTATGCATGAAAATCCAACCACTCCCACTGTGACTGAATTTTCTCCAACAGTAAACAATTCTTCTATGGAAATTGCTTCCGTAGACAAAGCCAATGATCAGGTGACCATCGCTGATGCGGAAATTGTGGTCTCTGGAGGCCGGGGTCTAAAAGGTCCCGAAAATTGGCACCTAATAGAAGACCTCGCCAGCACACTCGGTGCTGCCACTGCCTGTTCCAAGCCGGTATCGGACATGGGTTGGCGGCCACACAGTGAACACGTCGGGCAAACTGGCAAACCCGTAGCCTCAAACCTATACATCGCCGTGGGTGTTTCAGGTGCCATTCAACACTTGGCAGGAATCAATGCTTCCAAAGTGAAGGTGGTGATCAATAGTGATCCAGAAGCGCCTTTTTTCAAAGCAGCAGATTATGGAATTGTAGGGGATGCCTTTGAAGTGGTCCCAAAAATGATTGAGAAATTAAAAAGTTTCCAAGCAGAAAACACCTAATCAGTTATCGGTATTTTTTGACCTGATTCATCGAGTGCCACAAAGACAATGTCACAAGCACAATTATCTTTACGTTCTGCCTCCACTAAATTTTCGCTCGCTACGCTGACATGCATCCGAATGGAAGTGGACCCGAGTCGGAGTACAGTAGCGGTAACTGTTACTAAGTCACCAATCGAAATGGGTTTCTTAAACTCGATATCATCCACAAATTTGGTGACACAATATTTACCCGTATACTGAGCCGCAAGGGCATAACCCGCTTCATCAATCCATTTCATTACTTTACCTCCATGTACTGTTCCGCGATAATTCACATCGGTCGTCTGTGCTAAAAAAGACAACTGTAAGGTTTTTTGTTTCATAGCTTTCCTGTTAGTCATTCGATACATATTTTTTACACGCAATCTATTAGGGGTTCATATAATATAATTAATGTATTTTTCAATATGAAAAAAATTATCCTACCAACTTTGTTTATCTTTTTTTTTGGTCATTCTGCCTGGACTCAAAATAACACAAAGGCGCTCTATTTTGACACTTCCAATACTCAAACCGTTCTGGTTCTCACCGCAACGGCTGGTTATGTCCATGTGGATGCCATCCCAGCTGGTAAGAAGCTTATTGCGCTATTAGGAGAAAAATACGGATATAATGTCCTTCACACCAAAGACCCAAAAGCACTAAAAAAGATTGACTTTTCAACGATTGACACCCTTATCTTTCTCTGCACCACTTTGGATATCCTCAATAATCGACAACAAGCTATGATCGAAGATTACATTCGAAAGGGGGGCGGTTATGTAGGAATTCACGCTGCCGCAGACACCGAATACGAGTGGCCTTGGTATGGTCAATTGGTTGGTGCCTATTTTGAATCGCATCCCGAGGGGACTCCAAGGGCCACAATCACTACTATTGACACCAATAACCCATTCACAAATCACCTCCCTGCAAGCTGGTCTATTGAAGACGAATGGTATAATTTCACTTTCAAGAACAAAGAAATTATTCCACTACTCAATCTCGAAGAATCCAGTTTTGAAGGAGGAAAAAATGGCCCTGAACACCCTATCACCTGGTATCATAATTATGACGGCGGGCGAGCGTTCTATACGGGCTTGGGTCATAGAGGGGAAGTTTATGAGGACGAACGCTTTATTGAATTGCTTCAAAAAGGGATAGCTTATACGATGAAAAAACCCTAATATTCTTTTTCAAACTTTAGTATCCAGCTCACATCTTTTTCGGTAACAGCCTCCGCATCGTGGGTCCAAAGACACAAAGTTACTTGATTGTATAGATTGGTGATTTTAGGATGATGCGCCTCGGCTTCTGAGAATTCTCCTACCTTATTGATAAAGGAGAGGGCTGACTGGAAATCAGAAAAAGAAAAGGTTTTTTCAAGGCCCTCTTTCGCAAGTTCCCATCCTAAGGATTTTATTTTTTCTTGAAACATTATTTATTGGGTTGTAGTTTGATCCGAGCAACTTGACTGAAGGTTGTTACATAGAGATAATCCTCTGTTGGGTCGAAAGCACAATTCGTGATACGCCCACCAAAGTTAATCGTCCCTTTTAACGTTCCTTCTGGTGAAAGTACCAAAATTCCATTGGGTCCTGTGGTGAAAATATGTCCTGAGGAATGCACTTTCATTCCATCAAAGCTCCCTTCGTATTTTTCGCTGAGAGCGCTTCCATCAAAAAAAACAGAAGGTGCCCAATTATTATTGACTTCATACCGCATCATTACAGGCCTATCCTTGTCAGAATTATTGACGTACAAATAATTTTCATCGAGCGAAAGAGCTATTCCATTAGGGCGAGTCAGCTCTTTTGTAATCAGCGTAACTTCTCCTCCCAGACGGTACCGATATACTCCATTGAAAGGCAACTCACGATATAAAGTTTCATCAAAAGCTTGAGTTTCCTTATTAAAAAGCCCATACGGAGGATCGGTGAAATACAAATCCCCTTCCTTGCTTTGGATCAAATCATTGGGACTGTTAAAACGTTTGCCGTCAAAGGTGTCGACAAGGGTTTGAAAAGAAGGAGTAGTCCCTTCTATGCTGGTAACCACAGCCACCCTTCGGTCTCCGTGTTGACAAATAATCAATCGTCCCTCCTGTATTAGAAGACCATTCGCTCCGTTTTGACCTTTTTCAAAAGTAGGTGCGTAGGCTGTGTAACCACTAGGGTCTAAAAAAAGGCGTACACCCTTGCCCTCTTGCCAAAGGTACATTTTGTTGGATTGAACATCTGTGAATAATAATCCCATATGTTCTGTGCTCCAAGCAGGGCCTTCGGAGACGCTGTATATTTTTTCCGTGAGGTATTCTATAGATGCCTGAGGGGACAAAATTGTTTGTAAAGAGGGATCTAAAAGGGTGACATCTTTGGAGGTTTCTGGGCTACAAGAGGCTAGGAGAATTCCTAAAAGGAGAACATATTTGTGCATGTGTAGAAGATTAAATTAAACATTAAATATACCATAGCGAATCGAATCCACAGAAAAGGAAAGGTGAATAATTGGACTCTCTTCCCTACTAGCTACGCTGTTTCCATGGGCCGTGATTGCCTTCCCTAGAGTCCTTCCATTCCAATCCATGACCGCCAAAATAGTCGCGTTGGGCTTGAATCAAATTTCCTGATGAATTAGCTTGTCGAATCGAAAATAGATACTGTGCTGCAGCAGACATGACTGGCATTGGTAATTGGGCCTTGAGACTCCAACTCAGAACAGCTTCTAGAGAAGAAATATTTTCAGCGTAGATTTTTTTGAAAGCTACTGTCTCTAAAAGGCTTTCTTGCGAATCCAAAATGAGAGTGAGTTCTTGCATTAGCCTGGATTGAATAATACACCCTGCGGTCCATGTTTTCGCCGCTTCGGAAAGAGCGAAAGACCAAGCATACGTTGATTTGGCTGCCTTTAGCAATTCAAAACCTTGGTGATGATTGATCCAACGCGCCAGATCATAGGCCTTCTTCAATACCGCTTCATCTAGGGGTATTGATACTGTCTGAACAGGGAGTTCGCCAGCCATTTTTACACGGTATTCTTTTTGAGCAGCGGTATATCGGGCATTCAGGGCTGCCTGAATCATCGTTGCAGGTGACCCTTGAGCCACAGCACTGATTGAAGACCATGAACCTGTTCCCTTGTGTTGAGTTTTGTCCAAAATTTGATGAACCAGCAATCCCTTTTTTTCTTGAAAAGAGACAATGGTAGCAGTGATTCCAAGCAAATAACTTTGGCTCTTGGTGTGTTGCCACTGGTTCAAGAGTGACCAATTGGGCTGGATATGGCTATTGATGCATTCATATACTTCGGCCAATAGCTGCATTTCTGCATACTCAATCCCGTTATGAACCATTTTCACATAATGACCCGCCCCTCCTGTCCCGAAGTGACCCAAGCAGGAAACCCCCTGTGGGTTGTCGGCAGCAATCTGCGAAAGTACTTTACTTAACGATTCAAAAGCTTTTCGCTCTCCTCCTACCATTAATGCTGGGCCATTAAGGGCTCCTTCTTCACCCCCAGACACCCCCATGCCTAAGAATGAAATTCCTACATTTTCAAATAATTGTGCTCGCTTTTCAGTGGCTTCAAAATGTGAATTCCCCCCATCTATTAAGATATCACCGGGAGAAAGAAATTTTATCAATTGTTCTAGAACAAGTTCTATGGCTGAGCCCGAGGGCACCATCACCAAAACTTTTCGTGGGGTTTCCAAGGCCTGAATAAATGCTTCGAGATCCTCAAAAGGTTGCGCCGCTGCCAATTCGGGATAGGCGATGCAACGTTGGGCAGCAACCCCTTCCTCTTCCCCTTGGAGAAACCGATTGTAAAGTGCCAAGCGAATCCCTTTTCGAGCTAGGTTACGACTTAGACTCGTTCCCATTACACCCATTCCTAGAACACCCCAAGCCGCTTTTTCATTCATGATATATATGATATAATATGATCTATTTGTTTTTCAGTACTTGCCTCACCTGCCACCATTATGGCTTCCTCTGGTTTTTCTAAAGCCTCCAACTGACTGTTCAGAAGACTAGCTGGCATGAAATGGCGACGCGCTTCCATCCGCTTTTCCAAAAGGTCTCTTTCACAATCGATAAATATAAATTGAGGAGCAGGAGTCAAGCCCTCCGATAACAGCTTACGATAGGAAGCTTTCAATGCAGAACAAGCCAATACGACTCCTGAATTGCTGGTATAAAGAGCCCTATTTAATGCCTGAAGCCATGGAATCCGATCGCTATCCGTAAGGGGTTTGCCAAGACTCATTTTTTTAATATTTTGATCGGAATGGAAGGCATCGCCCTCTAAAAAAAGATAGGTGAGGTTCTCTGCCAAAGCCTTCCCCAATGTTGTTTTCCCACTTCCACTGACCCCCATCACTATAATTATTTTGGCTTTGTCTACTTTCATTAAGTGAATGAAATTACTAAAATCAAATCAAGAGCAGAAAGCTATTGGGATTCTTTTTTCAATTCCGGATTTCATCTACTTTTATATAAATATTTTTCATGCGCTTTCTGCCTTATTTTTTTCTTTCAGTTGCCGCTCTATTTGGCCAAAAAATTACTGAAACCGTTCCCTTGCCAATGGCCTTAAATGAAACCTCTGGATTGGCGACATTAAATGGTCATTTACTCACGCAAAATGATTCTGGGGGTCAACCGAGCTTATATGAGTTTAATTCCCAAGGTATTCTTCTAAATACCTATCCCATTGAGAAAGCAAAAAATAAAGATTGGGAGAGTCTCGCACAGGACGATCGCTTTCTGTATGTGGGAGATCATGGAAATAACAAAGCCTCGCGAAAAGATCTCAAAATCTATAAAATTCAATGGAATGGAACATTCTTTGAAACGATCGGAGAAATCCGTTTTCGATACGGTTTGCAACAACGTTTTGAGAAGCGCAATAGGAATGCTTTCGATGCCGAGGGGCTTGTAGCCCTTGGAAATGTTCTATTATTATTCTCAAAAAACAGACTTACTCAGGACACAGAAGTCTATGAAATTCCCAAAGTTGTAGGCGACTATGAATTGTATCCTAAAACAGTGGTCTCTGTAAATTCTCTTATCACTGGAGCTGATTACGATCAAAAAAGCAAGGTATTGGCTTTGACAGGGTATTCTTTTGATGGTATTCAATATTTATATAGGGTCAAAAATTTTGATGCCGCAACCTTAAATTTTGAAGGATTGGAAAAAGTGGAAATTCCCTATCTCAATGCACAAATCGAAGCTGTAAAAGTTATTGATGCGCACCATTTTTGGGTGACCTCAGAAGAAGAGCAAACCTATCGTCAACCCGTCTTGCTGAAAATTGATTGGCAATAATCCCAAAAATTTCAATCCAGTAGAAATACCCTAGTTTTGTTTTTCCATCCAGCTAGTTCTTGCTGATCTACAAAATTAATTTTCAGATCGGCCTGCACAGAATCTTCAACAAAGAATATTTTTTTATCTGCGTAGGTTTGGGAGTCTTGGAAGTACCAAAACCCATTGTTCCCTTTCGCTTTATTTTTTGAATCCACTATAAAAACACATAAATCAGCGTCTTCAGGGTAGTCGGTTATGAATACAGAAAGGGAATTATTCGCCGGTATTGCAGTGGATTGTATGACTTGTGCATGAATACCCATACACAGACTTACTAAAGCTACCGCTAACGACAATGAGCGAGGATGAGGGGATAAACTTGGCATTCTTTAACTTGTTTTTAACCTCTTATTAGGTCGAATTTAACGTTCTAGCCCTTACTTTTATTTGTGTAATAGGCTTTTGTCATTTGTTTGATCCCGTTCGAAAAGAGTTTGAAGTTTTATTTTTTTGAGCGGGATTTTTTTATTGAGAAATTTCAAATTCAAATTCCCAATTGGGGTTTTCCAGTTGATTGATAATATACTTTAAAGTCAATTCTTGGCCTGCTTCAATGGGTTTGGTCGTAATCAAACGAATGTGCTTAACTTTTCCTACAACAGCGTCCTCTTCAGCAATAATCGCTTTGCAATTGGGCATGTCATGATGATTGATAAATCCTCCTATGGGTAGACGGATGTAGCCGTTTTGAAAACGCTTGTCAAAGACATGACTCATTCCCAAATCGGTTCCTTCCGGGATGAATTGGCTCGCCAAAAGCCCCAACCCTTCAATCCTACTTTCTCCGATGGTCAAAAAGGAGGGCAGTGGTCGCCATTGAGAATCTTCCAACATATGCATAAAATTGAGAGTATAAAAATAGAAATTATTTTTTCAAGACAAGTGCAGAAGCCCCACCACCTCCATTGCAAATTCCAGCAGCTGCATAGCTTCCAGATTGTTGGAGTTTGTGAATCAGGGTAACAACAATCCGAGCCCCAGAACAACCCAGCGGATGCCCTAAAGACACCGCTCCACCATTTGGATTGACCTTAGCACGATCGAGATTCAAGAGTTTAATATTGGCCAGACCCACTACAGAAAAGGCTTCATTAATTTCGAACCAATCGATCTTTTCTATTTCGAGTTGTGCTAAATCCAATGCCTTGGGGAGTGCTTTTGCCGGAGCCGTTGTGAACCATCGAGGGTCATGGGCAGCATCGGCATAACTCAGTATTCGTGCCATCGGTGGTATTCCCAACTGCTGTGCCTTATCTTCAGACATTAAAACAAGAGCAGCAGCACCATCATTGAGCGTGGAAGCATTGGCTGCTGTTACTGTTCCGTCCTTAGCAAAAGCAGGACGAAGCAGAGGGATTTTGTTTGGAGTTACTTTAGTGTATTCTTCGTCTTTTTTAACCAAAAGTGCCGCCCCTTTACGTTGGGGGACAGACACAGGTATTACTTCGGTATCAAATAAGCCAGCTTCCCAAGCAGCTGCGCTTCGCTGATAGGATTGAAGGGCGTGTTGATCCTGTTCCTGCCGGCTTATTCCATGCTTAACTGCTGTGGCATCGGCAAAAACTCCCATGGGCACTTGATCGAAAGCATCCATCAGGCCGTCTCGTTCTAGGCTATCTTCAAAGACTTGACTTCCAAAAGCAGTCCCCTTACGTAGAGAAACGAAATGAGGACATAAACTCATATTCTCCATTCCTCCAGTCACTGCAATTTCGATCTGTCCTAGCGCTATGCTTTGTGCGGCCAATTGAATACTTTTCATTCCAGAAGCACACACTTTATTGATTGTAGTACAGGGTACATTGGGGGAAATTCCCGCTTTTAAAGCAGCTTGTCGGGCTGGAGCTTGTCCACAACCAGCTTGCAAAACCTGCCCCATTAGTACTTCATCCACCAAGCCTGAATCAAGAGATACCGCCTCCAGTGCTGCTTTAATCGCTGCTGCCCCAAGATCTATTGCTGGTACTGTGGAAAGGCTTCCCATAAAACTTCCAATGGGTGTTCTTTTTGCAGATACGATGACTACATTTTTCATAAATTATTCTTTTTAGAAGATTGACCAAACAATACGGTAAATACGCTTCCGTAGATGGAGTGAACCAAACTGGACATAGCTGCAGGAATGGCAGTCATAGGATTGGTAAAATTCTCTTGTGCCAAAACCACACCTAGTCCCGAATTTTGCATCCCCACTTCGATGGCAATGGTTTTGCTAACAGTAGGATTTTTCAGCAACCAATAACTGAAAAGAAAGCCAACAAAAAACCCCAAAAAATGCAGAATAAGAAGGGCATAAAGCAATTGCAATCCGGCAGATAAAATAATTGCGCTTCCCTGGCCAATGATGCTGGCAACAATAAGGGTGATTAGAATGACTGCCACTGGAGGAGCCAAAGGAACACACTTCTGTGTCGTATTTGGAAAGTAGCGATTAAAAAGAATTCCTGTACTAATGGGAAGTAAAACCACTTTCAACGTACTGAAAAACAACCCACTTGCCGCTATATCCACATAGGTCCCAGACAATTGCGCTGTGAGGATAGGGGTGAAAATAATCGCAGTAAAAGTAGAAACAGCTGTCATCGCAACCGACAAAGCGACATGAGCTTTGGCCAAGTAGGCAATCACATTGGATGCGGTTCCTCCTGGGCAGCAAGACACCAGAATAAGGCCTACTGCAAAGAAGGGCGGCAATTCAAAAATTATTCCAAGAATCCATCCTAAAAAAGGCATTACAGTGAATTGTAAGGTTACTCCCAATAACACCCAACTCGGGGTCCGGGCTACATCTTTGAAGTCTTTCCATTGTAATGTGATTCCCATTCCAAGCATGATCCCTCCCAATCCAAGGGTGATCAAGGAGCCCGAAAACCAAGTGAAACTAGGTGGATGATATAAAGCCAAAGCCGCTGATATACTCACCAACCAAGGAAAAGCTTTTGTGATTCGTGTTGCAGTCAAATTTATTGGCTAGGACGTAATGTCCAGATTTCGTGAAGAGAGGCTCCTTTACTACTAAAGCCTTTGTGATACCAGTCTTTTTCTTTACGAAGATATTCAAAAGAGAGTTTTGCTCCTACTCGGCTATTATCCCGGGAAAAATATTCTATTTGTTCCACGTAGGCTCCATTCTCAGCGGTATAGTCCCCCCCTCCAGAGCCAAAAAATTGAAAGGTTTCCGTATTAAATGCCGTCCATTGAAAACAGCCATCAATTAAAAATTTCATCGTTTTTCGACTTCTGGTAATGTCGCGCCGTTGCTCTCCTTCTGCTTTAACCCTTCCAGCCATCAACCATTTACCATCCAATACCTGACGCTGTTTGTTTTTTGCTTTCCAATTGGAACTATCCCATTGAAAAGTTTTGAATTGATCCTTTTCAAAGTTGGAATTAAATTCCAAGGAGGCAAATACTGTTTTTCCTTGCTTTTGGTAATACCCCCCTCTGGTCAATATAAATACTGGGGGATTGGATTCGTATATTGTTTCAATAATGTAAGAATCGTCCATCAATATACGGTGGTTATAAACTTGATTACCTTCGCTAGATTCAAATTCAAATACTTGTCCTTGCAATTGAAGCGCCATAAAAAGGGTGAGTAAGAAACCGCTTGTTTTCATATCAATTTCTATAATCCAATGCAGGTTCTCTATCGCCCAGTAAGGGGATATAATTAAATTCAGCTCCTCGCGTTTCGATAAATTCCTTCTTTATTTGGGCACGAAATGCGGCATCATCCATCAATTGCATGGCTGTTAACGCGAGTGTTTTGGCCGCTACCATCATTCCTTTCTCACCAATAGATGTTCCTCCTGCGGCTACAGCCTGCCAGCTGTGAGCTGGAGTACCTGGCACCCAAGTGGCTGCACGCATTCCAGCAGTTGGTACAGCAAAACTCACATCGCCAACATCAGTCGATCCTCCCGGTTTTTCGGGGGTTTCATAGGGCACCACTCCTTCAATGAATTCTGTATTTAATTTTCGGTTTAATGTTTTTGATATTTCTTCTGCAAAGGCTTTTTCTTCAGGGGTGTAGGAATAGCCCCCTATTCTGGAAAGGTTCTGATGCATACGCTTTTGGAGACTTGGAACGTATAACAATTCGTGAGTCCCTCCGATCATCTCATATTCCATGGTTGTTCCTGTTCCCAAGGCAGCTCCCCGAGCAGCATCTACAATACGGTCAAAAACACGGATAACCTCATCTCTCGTACTATGGCGTGAATAATAATACACTTCTGCAAAATCAGGAACCACATTGGGTGCCTCTCCTCCTCTTGTTATTACATAATGAATGCGCGTATCGTCGGTGACGTGTTCCCGCATCATATTGACCATGGTATTCATTGCTTCCACAGCATCGAGTGCAGACCGACCCATTTCTGGAGCTCCTGCAGCATGAGCAGCTATTCCATAGAAGCGGAATTTAGCAGATTTATTAGCTAAGGCAGGACGTATTCCTGCTGAATTTTTGCTGTCTGCATGCCAATGGAGTGCCACATCTAGATCGTCAAATAATCCTGCTCGAGTCATATACACTTTGCCAGAGCCTCCCTCCTCGGCAGGGCAACCAAATAATTTGATAGTGCCCTTTTTTCCCGATTTCTTTAAGTAGTTTTTTACAGCAATCGCAGCTGCAGTTGAGGCGGTTCCGAATAAATGGTGCCCACAAGCGTGACCTCCGCGACCGTCATTTGATATTTTGTAGGGAACCGCTTTTTGAGATAAGCCTGGAAGAGCATCGTATTCTGCCAAAATTCCTACTGTAGGGCCACCTGAACCAAAGGTGGCTAGAAAGGCCGTTGGGATTCCTGCAACTCCTTTTTCAATTGTGAAACCCTCAGATTCTAAGGTACTTTGCAGGAGTGCACTGCTCTGTTCTTCTTGGTACCCCAATTCTGCATAGGACCATATAGTTTGGGCGACCTCTCCATACTCAGCCGCTTTCGACTCCAATGCCTGAAGGTGTGGTTGGTATCGTTTTTGGGCTGAAAGACTTCCCAGAGTAAGAAGCGTCAATAAAAGTAGAGTATGTTTCATAAAATTTTATTTATCTAAATGTATAAAACTTAATTCATCTTAGAAACGCATTCATTAGATTCTACTTGGAGGTAGGCTATTGATCAATCTATTTTCCTTGCTATTTGGAGTGTGATTTCTTAGTGTCGGTAACCAAATATACCCCTCCAAGGATGATCCCACTGGCTAGAAACTGGAGCCAGTCTAATTGCTCCCCATCTAGAACTCCCCAGAATATTGCTACTACAGGCAAAAGATAGGTGATAGACGAGGAAAACACAGGAGAAGAAATGGCCACCAGTTCATTGAATACAACTTTGGCCATGGCCGTTCCAAAAAAAGCTAAAACAAAAATAAAACCAACCGATGAAGTGACCGCTTCTAATTGCATATCCAGTTGAAAAACTCCAGAATCTAGTGCAATAAAAAAAGCGGGAATTCCGATAACTACAAAGTTCCCCAAAGCAATTCCCAGAGAAGTAACGCCTCCCAACCGGTATTTTATTATATTGACATTAGCCGCATAACATAGTGCTGCAATCACAATCATAAACAGAAAGATTCCATTTTCAACCCCAGTGGATTCTATTTGCTTGACCACAAGAATACAAGTCCCGAATAAACCGACCAATACGCCAAAGATTTTTTTTGTTTTCAATGCTATTCCAAAAAAAAACAACCCAAGGAGTAACGTAAAAAGAGGGGTCAATCCATTGAGAACTGCTGCAATAGCACTATCAATTTTTGTCTCTGCATAGGCAAATAAAAAGTTAGGGAAAAAAGTGCCAAGAAAACCAGAAACCGCTATCCATTGCCATTTGGATTTTGGTATTTTTTTTAGGTGTGAGAACCCTACTACGAAAAGGATACACAGGGTGAATAAAATCCGAATTGATCCTAATTGTAAGGGCGTGAGACCTATCAAACCCTTTTTGATAAGAATATAGGAACTCCCCCATATAAGGGAGAGAAGCACTAAGTAAAACCATTTTTTATAATCGGTCTTCATTCCCCCGTAAAGGTGCGCTTAATTTTTCTCTTTCCACTCTAGTGTCTCCATCAAATGAATCACATCCTTCTCAATATAATCCAAAGCAGGCAATAGAGAATCATAATTGGGTCGGCTATAGAAATACAATGAGCCAATCATAAAGTGATGGATACTATCTGTAAGAAAAAACTGAAGTTGTGAAGCGGCATTACCCACTACTTTAAAAAGGGTGCCATAGACCCGTTGCTCGGGGTTGATGAAAAGACGTTCTGGAATTTCATCAGCTTTACTAATGTGTTTGCTTGGTAACTTGTAGGCATCCGTTAGTAGGGAATCTAAATTGTTTTTGACTGGGACGTAGGACAGGTATAGGGTGGCTTTCATATTGGGATAGACAATCAAATCACCTTGTTGCGCTCCGCGTTTGATTTTAGCTTTTTGGTTATACTCAAAAGAATAAAGGGCTTTTTTTTGATACGGTTGATAGGTTGATTTTGGGTATTTTAAAGAAAGTAAGCCATTGGGCTTGGGTAGCGTTGTTTCCCCACAAGCTATTATAGTTAGGGTTATCAATAAATATCCATAAGTTTTTAGTCCCATTATTTTGTCTTGGGTAAAGTTACTTTTATCTGCCGAATTCGCTTTTGATCCACAGATTCAACGGTAAATACCAGATTTTCAAAAGTGAGCTTTTGTCCAATCTTTGGTAATGATTGAGACAATTCTAAGAGAAAGCCTGCCAACGTTTCTGCTTCCCCCTTTACTTTTTCAAAACCCTCCTCATCTCTGAGTTGTACGATTTTTAAGAAATCTTTAAGGTTTGTTTTGGCATCGAAAATATAGTTTTGTGAGTCTAATTTGGAATAGAATAAATTATCTTCATCAAATTCATCGGAAATATCTCCAACAATCTCTTCTATCACATCCTCTAAAGTAATTATTCCTTGGGTTCCTCCATACTCGTCTAGGACAACTGCTAAATGAGTTTTTCGCTGTTGAAATTCAGATAGCAGATCGTCTAATTTTTTATACTCGGGAACATAATAAGGTTCACGCAACAGGTTTTGCCATTTGAAATGTTTATCGCCCAAATGAGGCAACAAATCTTTGATGTATAGGATTCCTGATATTTTCTCTTGCTCGTCTTTGTACACGGGTATTCTTGAAAATCCTTTGTCTACAATTAAAGGGATAATTTCTAGGAAACTTATTTTTTCGGAAAGGGTGAACATGTCAACTCGTGGGCACATTACCTCTTTGACCTCTGTATTTCCAAATTGGATAATCCCTTGCAACATTTTCTCTTCTTGCTTGCTTCGTTTTTCTTCTGTGCTAAGCTCTAATACCTGGGATAGCTGATCCACTGAAAAATCATTTTTCGACTGTTTGGCTCGTTTTTCAAACCAGAGGGTTAGGCGACTCATCGGGCTGGTCAGGAAAAAAAGCAAATAACGATCTAAGGATTTCAAAACAGGAGCCATAAATTGAGAAAATCCCATCGCATTCCGATTGGCATATACCTTCGGAAGAATTTCCCCAAAAATCAATATCAAACCCGTAATCAAACCAATTTCGATAAATAGTACTACTACAGGATTGGATATTCCACCCAGGTACAAGGGACTCAAAGAAGCAAATAATAGGACAATAGCAATATTGATAAAGTTATTGGCCACAAGTATAATTGCCAACAGACGGTTGGGACGATCCAAGAGGGATCGAATCAACGAGATGTTTTTTAATTCTTCCTCTTCTGCTTCATTGAGGACCGCACTATTTAAAGAAAAAAAAGCTACCTCAGCTCCAGAAATCAACGCCGAAGAAATGATGAGTGCAAAAAGTATAATTCCTTTGAACCAAACAAAGGACATCTCCAACGATAAAAAACTAATGACTAACGAGGGTTCTGGATCCAAGTACTATCTCCTTAAATTAAAATGGTAAATCATCGTCTGGAGGAGTCTCTTCTGCCTTGGGTGCCTCTGGCGTAATTTGCTTGCCCAGCGCATCCGTTTGTTTTTTGGTGCTTAAAAAGGTGAACTCGTTAACGTGAACTTCAGTAGTATAACGGTCTACTCCTTCTTTCGATTGCCATTTCCGTGTTTTAATTTTACCTTCAAGGTATACTTTATCACCTTTGCTAAGGTATTTTTCACAAATTTCTGCTGCTTTGTTTCGAAGAACAATATTGTGCCATTCGGTGTTCGTTACACGATCACCCGTGTTTTTGTTCGTGTAGGATTCGTTTGTAGCCAGACTAAATCTCCCTACACAGTCGCCTCCATCAAAATAGTGGAGCTTGACATCGTCTCCCAGATGTCCGATCAGGATTACTTTGTTTAAGGTGCCATTCATATTTTTTGATTTTAGAGCATACTCAAATATAAGAATTTTTTTACGCTCGTGTTTCCTTTAAAAAATGGGCTATTGGGATAGGAAATGGAAGTTGTTTCCACTCTTTGACTGTGAATCCGGCAAACTGAAGAGGTTTAGTTTTAACTTTCCAAAAGCTTATTTCTATATGCTGATGACTCAGTTTATGCCATCGCGTACTTCCAATTGGCTCTACTTCAAAAGGGCTTTGAGTGTAGCTTCCAATGGTCTTTAAGAATTTTTGGTCAGGTGATGTTAGCGTTCGATTTCTTTCGATAAGGGGAAACTCATATAGTTTGTGCCATATCCCTGAGGACTGACGTTGCTGTAAGTACTTTTTTTGATCTCCACACTCGAAAACTAGGTAGTGAAAATACCGCTTCTTAATTTTTGTTTTTGTCGTCTTTATCGGCCACCGTTCCACTTCATTTTCTGCATAGGCTTTGCATTCATAGAGCAGAGGGCAAGTCTGACATTTTGGATTTTTTGGTGTGCACTGCAGCGCTCCTAGTTCCATTAATGCCTGATTGAACGTTCCAGGGTCTTCCGCTGGAAGGGCTTTTTGAGCTACTTCTTTAAAATGTTTAAATGCAGGTGTTGTATTGATCGGAAGATCAATGCCGTAGAAACGGGAATAAACTCGATACACATTTCCATCAACAACAGCATGAGGCAATCCAAAGGCAATAGAAGCAATGGCACTAGCCGTGTAATCGCCTATTCCTTTGAGTTGAATGATCGTATCAAAGGTGCTGGGAAAGGTTCCATTCATTTCTTTACTGATAAATTGAGCGGTTGCATGAAGGTTGCGTGCTCGAGAATAATACCCCAAACCTTCCCAGCGTTTGAGGACTTCTTTTTCAGTAGCCTCCGCAAGGTCTTTTATCTTTGGGTAGGCCTTTACAAGAGAGTGGTAGTAGGGCAGTCCTTGTTGCACTCGGGTTTGTTGCATGATAATTTCAGACAACCAAATTGGATAGGGGTCTTTCGTTTTCCGCCAAGGAAGATCGCGACGATTGATTTCATACCAATCCAACAGTTTTATTTGCCAACTCATAGGTCTAAAGATATCCGAAACTTAGCGTCTCCACAGTTCTTTTAAAATGGTTATTCAGAGTAGTTTATAATTATTAATGTGTATATTTGCGAGCCTTTAAATCTAATAATATAAATCTGTAAAAATACGAGAATGACAAAAGCAGATATTGTAGCAAACGTATCCGAGCAATCGGGAATTGACAAAGCCGATGTACAGGCAGTCGTTGAAAAATTTATGAACGAGGTTAAAAGTTCTCTAGAAAAAGGTGAAAACGTTTATTTAAGAGGATTTGGGAGTTTTATTATCAAAACACGCGCTGAAAAAACCGGGCGTAATATTTCTAAAAATGTAGCAGTTCAAATCCCTGCCCATAATATCCCCGCGTTCAAACCAGCGAAAGTATTCGTCCAAGGTGTAAAATCCAAGGTCCCTGTCGCTTAAGAAATTATTGTCGAATTTAACAAAACAACTTTATGCCTAGTGGTAAAAAAAGAAAAAGACACAAGGTAGCGACGCACAAGCGTAAAAAACGTAGAAGAGCGAATCGCCACAAAAAGAAATAGTGTGTAGGGCACACTTAAAAACATTCCCAAGTTCATTGAAATTGTTTTTGAAAAAAAACAACAGGTAATAACCTGATATTTATTGTTTAATCCATTGTCTTTAGGGACAATACAAACTAGTTCAGAGTGAATAAAGAACTGATTATACGATCGAATTCCTCTGCTGTTGATTTTGCTTTGCTCAAGGATGGAAAGTTAATTGAGCTCAATAAGGAAGTAGAAAACAATAAATTTTCTGTCGGTGATGTTTACATTGCCAAAGCCAGAAAATCTATGGCCGGGCTCAATGCAGCCTTTGTCAATGTGGGTCACGAAAAAGATGGTTTTTTACACTATCACGACCTGGGTCCACGATTTCCTTCCATGCTAAAATTTTTGAAACAAATAAGTACAGGTAAGCAAAAAGATTATTTTTTAAAAAATTTCCGATTCGAAGCAGATATTTCCAAAGATGGAAATATTGAATCCGTAGTGAAAAGCCAACAAAACGTTTTGGTGCAGGTGGTCAAAGAGCCCATTTCTACCAAAGGCCCACGATTGAGTTCAGAAATTTCACTGGCTGGACGTTTTATGGTAGTAATGCCTTTTTCGGATCGTGTCTCTATTTCACAAAAAATTGAAGACCGAGCAGAGAAAAGCCGTCTTAAACGTTTGGTTCAGAGTATTCGTCCCAAAGGATTTGGTATCATTATCCGCACCGTAGCTGAAGGGCAAAAAGTAGCGGAACTTGACGCCGATTTACAATCCTTGTTAAAACGTTGGAAAAACTTGTGCCAGCAATTGCCACGCATCGATAAGCATCCTACCAAAGTATTGAGTGAAATCAATCGCTCATCTTCTATTTTACGGGATATTTTTGATGACAGCTTCAAGGGAATCCACACCGATGATCCCCAATTGCAAGAAGAAGTTAAAGACTACATTGCGGCCATTGCACCGAAAAAGCAAAGCATTGTCAAATTGTACAAAGATCGACTTCCGATCTTTGAAAAATTTGGCATCGACCGTCAAATCAAAACCAGTTTTGGACAAACGGTCTCTATGCAAAAAGGAGCCTATTTGGTCATCGAACACACCGAAGCCCTTCACGTAATTGATGTCAACAGTGGAAATCGTTCCAACAAATCGAAATCTCAGGAAGATACCGCATTAGAAGTGAATATGATCGCTGCTTCAGAAATTGCACGACAACTTCGTCTTCGAGATATGGGCGGAATCATTGTGGTTGATTTCATCGATTTAAATTCGGGGGAAAACAGACGAAAACTGTTCGATCACCTCCGTAATGAAATGAAAGAAGACCGAGCCAAACACAAGATATTACCCCCCAGTAAGTTTGGTTTGATTCAAATAACCCGACAACGGGTCCGTCCGGAAATGAATATTAAAACTAAAGAGCGTAATCCCAACCAAAATGGTGAGGTAGAAGCTCCCATCGTTCTAATCGACAAAATCAACGCAGAGCTTAACAAAGTAGTTAAGCATAAGCAGAACAAAGGCCAGCGCATCAATTTGCACTTGCACCCTTTTATTGCTGCTTATTTCACCCAAGGATTTCCATCCATCCGATTCAAATGGTGGTTAGAACACAAAAAATGGGTACGAATTGTACCCCGAAATGCTTACTTGTATTTAGATTTTCGTTTTCTCAATAATCGAGGAAAACGACTGAGGAATTAAAAGAAACCGCCTTACAGATGTAGGGCGGTTTTTTTATTTTTATCCTATGCCAAAAGAAGGTTTAACAGTCACCGAAGCCCAAAAAAAATTAGAGTACTATTGTGCCTATCAAGAACGCTGTCATCTTGAGGTCAGTATTAAATTGAACGCACTAGGAATCATCCCAGCAGCACAAGAACAAATCATTGGCCATTTAATTGAGCAAAACTATCTAAACGAAGGCCGCTATGCCAAGAGCTTTGCCCGTGGCAAATTTCGGATTAAGAAATGGGGGAAAGAACGCATTGTTCGAGAACTGAAAGGCAAGAAGCTTTCTGCCTATAACATCCAACTTGGTCTCAGAGAAATCGATGATAAACTATACTTAGAAACCATCGAGGAACTCGCTAAAAAATTCTGGCAAACCCATCCAAACAAGTCCCTATCGATGCGTAAAAAAAAGGTGTTTGATGCCCTCAAATACCGAGGATGGGAAAGTACTTTAATTTATGATTGTCTTACTCGCTTAGAGCATCACTCGAATTCCTAACATTCCGTTTCCTAATGGCATCGGTACCAAATTCATTTCCGTATACTCGGCATTGAAGAGGTTATTTAAATTGGCTTCGAGTTGAATGCTATTCCACTGCCACTGAAACCCCAAATCCACCACGGTATAAGGGTTTTGATTCCGGCGTTCGGCATACTTATAGGCCAAGGCAGTTGAAAATCTGGAAGTCCACTGTGCTTGGTAATTCACTGTCACATGGTGAATTAGAGAATTGATACTATAGCGAGAATCTGAACTTGGAAGGACTCGTAAGTCGTCGCTTAAATAGGTATACCCCGCTTGTACCCGGTGGGGTTTTTGATTCCATTGGAAGGTTGCTTTGGTCTCTATATCCAAACCCGTTGTGTTGACCGAACGAATATTTGTCGCTTCAAAGGGGCTGTCCTCAGCCATTCGGATATAATCGATCAAATTTTCAGCTTTGCGATAGAATGCTGCGGCACTGAATTGGATTTTAGAAGAAAGCCACCGAAGACCCAATTCGTGGGTAAGTGCTTCCTCTACTTCAAGGTTTTCATTTCCTAAGGTCGTCGGGTCACTATAGTATAAGTCGGTGAAGGTAGGAATCCGATAGGTGTAACCAGAGTTAGCAAATATTCGTATCCCTTCTGTAAGCTTGTACCCAATATCAACTCCGGGGAAAAAATAGGCCTGAAAATCAGAATACTTAGTCATCGAAATCCCTGGTGTTAATTGCCATTTGTCATCTCCCCATTGGAATTGGTGTTCCACAAAGAGTGTGGTCACAAAACGATCCCTTTTCCCTAGGTTGTTGCTGGAAAGTGTAATTTTTGCCAAATCAATTCCGATTCCTGTAGTTCCCCCATTGGATGTTCTACTCGCATCAAGAGCCAAGCCCATTTTATTACTGATATGAAGGTTGCGATAGAGACTGGGGTTGTCTCTGACGAAAAGATACATATCCTGTCCTCGACGCCAGTATACTCTGGGTTTGAGCGTCCAATTGCTTTGGTTCCATTCCGAAGTTAAAGCAACAACACTCGCTTGGGTTTCTTCATACTGTTCCGTATAGGAAGGAAGGGCATAAAATCCATTGGCCCCAAACTTTCGGTCTCCGAAACTAGCCAATAGAGAAATCGGCCGCTTTTCGGAATTAAATGTTCCCTTGATAAATACTTGATTGTTTTCAAAATCAGTATTGTAACGGTAACCTTCGGAAGTATTTCGGCTATAGTGCGCAATAAATGAGGATTTTTCACCTGCTGTTTGAAGGTTGGCTTCGCCTCTAAAATGGCTGAATGAACCTCCACTCAGTCCCAAGCTTGCTTGGGAATCTTTGGGTATTTTGGTGACAATATTGATGGCTCCAGTAAAAGCATTCTGCCCAAAAACCCGTGCCGCAGGGCCCTTAAATATTTCGATCCGCTCAATGACTTCCAATGGGGGAGCAAAATTGAGCAGGTGATGTCCTGTTTGAGCATCTTCTAATTTGATTCCGTCTACTAACAGAAGGGTTTGGTCGAACCCGCCTCCACGGATAAATAAATCGGCTTGCATACCTGATACTCCACGTCGTCTGATATCGATCCCTGCTACTTGTTGGAGCAACTCGGCCAAGGTTTGGACTGGAGACTGGGCAATTTCTTCTTTCGAAAGGATTTGAATGAATCTTGAATTTTTGGACAAAGCCAAATCAATCCGTCCCGAAGTGAGGATCACTTCATCAAGAGGGGTAGTCGCTAGAGAGTCTTGGACGTTCTGCGCAAAAAGAAATGATGATGTAATTAACCAAAAAAATGGTAAGAATGTAGGTTTCATATGGGGTAAGGGATTGTATTCCAAAAATTAGTCACTCAACAAGATAATCTTGTTGTCTTTCATCTCAACTGTACCTGAACGGAGTACATAATGGAGTTCATCACTGTTTACTGTATTGAAGAAGGCTTTAGCTTCTTCTGGAAGATCAATTTGACCTTTGATGACTACAGTACCTTCTTTTAGCGTAGAAACAATGGGAGCGTGGTTTTCTAAAAGTTGAAAACTCCCTTTGGTACCGGGGACACTCACTGAACTCACTTCCCCTTGGAAGAGTGTTGTTTCTGGAGAAATGATTTCTAAATACATTATTCTTCGGCTAACATTTGCTCTCCAGCCTCCATGGCTTCTTCTATGGAACCTTTCAAATTGAATGCCGCTTCTGGTATATGATCCAATTCCCCATCCATAATCATATTGAATCCTTTGATCGTTTCTTTGATATCTACCAATACGCCGGGTATTCCCGTAAATTGTTCAGCTACATGAAAGGGTTGAGATAAGAAACGTTGTACTCTTCGGGCACGAGATACCGCCAATTTATCCTCTTCGGAAAGTTCTTCCATCCCGAGAATGGCAATGATATCTTGAAGTTCTTTGTAACGTTGTAATAGTTCCTTTACCCGTTGAGCGCAATTGTAATGCTCTTCACCCAATATTTCAGCGGTAAGAATTCGTGAGGTTGAATCCAACGGATCCACCGCAGGATAAATACCTAATTCGGCGATTTTACGAGACAATACTGTGGTGGCATCAAGGTGAGCAAAGGTGGTTGCTGGGGCAGGATCGGTCAAGTCATCCGCTGGAACGTATACAGCCTGAACAGAGGTAATCGATCCTTTTTTGGTGGAGGTGATTCGTTCTTGCATCGCACCCATTTCAGTTGCCAAGGTAGGTTGGTATCCTACTGCAGAGGGCATACGCCCTAAAAGTGCAGATACTTCCGAACCGGCTTGAGTAAATCGGAAGATGTTATCGACAAAGAAAAGAACGTCTTTCCCTTGCCCGTCTCCAGCACCATCGCGGAAATATTCGGCAAT
>DQCR01000002.1:2265-3059 GCA_003533785.1 Flavobacteriaceae bacterium | reverse complement strand
AAAGTTGCTTTGGAATCGAGCATGGCTTTTTTATCCACTTTAGATAAATCCCAGCCCCCTTCTTCCATAGAGTGTAGGAAGTCGTCGCCATATTTAATAATTCCCGACTCGAGCATCTCACGGAGTAAGTCGTTTCCTTCTCTGGTTCGTTCTCCTACACCTGCAAATACAGAGAGTCCTCCGTGTCCTTTGGCAATGTTGTTGATCAATTCCTGAATGAGAACGGTTTTACCTACTCCAGCACCACCAAACAACCCAATTTTTCCTCCTTTGGCATAGGGTTCAATCAGATCGATTACCTTGATACCCGTAAAGAGAACTTCGGTAGAGGTTGATAACTCGTCAAAGTCGGGCGCGGAACGGTGAATGGGAAGCCCCTTGTCTCCGGCTTTAGGCAAATCCCCCAAGCCGTCGATAGCGTCTCCAATAACATTGAACAAACGGCCGTAAACAGCATCTCCAATAGGCATTTGGATCGCCGACCCTGTCTGGTTTACATTAGCACCTCGATTTAAACCGTCTGTGGAATCCATTGAAATGGTGCGAACAGTGTCCTCTCCAATATGAGATTGAACTTCCAAAATCAATTTGGAACCGTCTTCCTTATCGATTTCTAATGCGTCATAAATTTTGGGAAGTGTTGCCCCTTCTTCTTCGAAAGTAACGTCCACTACGGGGCCTATGATTTGGGAAACTTTACCTTGGGTCTGCGCCATTTGAAAGATATTTAGCTTTTGCAGTGCAAATATACTAGGTAAGGCAGAGAAACGCCACCAATTTTATAGGTTTTTTTC
>DQCR01000002.1:0-1844 GCA_003533785.1 Flavobacteriaceae bacterium | reverse complement strand
CAGTCCAGCTCCAGGAGCTGCGTAATATTCATCTCCTAATAAATTAGTCCCTCCCACTTTCAGATTAAGTTTATTAGAGAAAGAATAAGTTATTTGAGCGTCTAAAAGACTTCTTTCTGGAACAATTCCGTCATAGTATGTAGATTGCCATAGAAAAGACTCTAGATATCTATAATTGATTCCAAAGCCTAACTTTTCACTTAATTTCGGATTGGAGAAAGAAAATTTGTAAGAATTTTCAGGGGTATTAAATCCAGATTCATAATCAGGCGCTTGGGCTTGATCGAAATCTAAATTAGCATAGGTATAACTGAATCCTAGATTATAATTTCCAAAATTTGTGTCAATCCCTAAATTAAATCCAGAGGATTTAACATCTGCGTCTGTATTGGAATCAATAGAAACTCCAGAAAATAGTCCTCCGCCTATTGCATAAGCTGCTGCAGGAACGTCTATGGGTAATCCAACAGCCGCACCAGGTATTTGTTGCGTCCCTTGAACATCTCCAACCCATGGAGTTGCTACATTTTGTCCTGCAATAAAGTTGTCATAATTATTAAAATAATAATTAGCATCAATAAAGAAGCGTCCGATTTGACCTCGGTACCCTATTTCATAAGCCGTAACCTTTTCCGGTACAACTGGTTTAACTTCAGCCTTTCTAAATCGAGATAAATCACCAGTAGTAACTGCTTCTACTACTGAGGAAAAAGAATATGAATTATTTAAAATATCATTACCAGTAAGAATCTCTTTAAATGGAATCCCTAAAAGATTTAATAGACCCACACCCTCTGGCCCTAGTTCTTCTGCAGTCCCTAAAGGTTGAGATCTAAATCTATCAAAGTTTGTTCCACCTGAACCTAAAATGATCCCTCTTGGTGTTTCTAGACCAATGTATTGATCCTGGTTTGTTGGATATCTAAATCCGGTTTGATAAGATAGTCTGAAATTATGCTTTTTCGCCTCATCCGGAGAAAAAACCAAAGAGAGCCGAGGGGAGAAATTTGAGTCATAATTTGTTGCACCATCATATCTAATTGAGCCTGTAAATTTAAGCTTTTCAGAAATTTTAGTTTGTAACTGAGTATAGATACCGTATTCATTTACCGAAATTGTATCACCATTATAATCTGTAAATATTGTTCCATTAGAGTCTAATGTGTATGACCTATAAGATCCACCTATCTGGAGTTCTCCAAGCTTGCCTAGATCTCCAAAATTGTAATTAGCATCAAAATGGGTAAGCTTTGAATTATCTGTAAATCTAGAACCACTATATAAGGGTGTTGATGTGACATTTTCGTAAAGGCTATTAAAGCCTGTTGATCCCGGCTGTAGAAGTATTGCATCGGCTGCCGGTCTGGCAATCTGATGAGCCTGTTGAGCTGTTGCACCACCAAACATGGACTGTAAAAATCCTAGAGTATAAGTATTATACCAATCGACGGCTTGTGCGCCTATCATAGCCTGCCCAGTATAAACCGCATCAAATGCGTCTCCTGAATCTTCAATGGTAGTATATCCTCTAACAAAGAAGTTTTTACCTCTCAACTCCAGTTTGTGTTGTTGAACACCAAGTCCCTCCAGAACATATCTACTTTGACCCTGGTAAATTGCATCTCCCGTTGCAATTTTTGACTGCCAAGAAAGCTCTACATCGTCAGTAATCTTATAATATAAAGTAGCATCAAACTTGGTGTTGGATGCTGTGTAATCCCATAAATCACTTTCTTGATATCCTGGCATTCCAATTGTATATTCTGTATTGGGAATAGCTGCTATAATTTGCTGATCAACAATTGCATCAATCCCAGGGATTAAAGAAGGATCTGGGATACCTA
>DQCR01000019.1 GCA_003533785.1 Flavobacteriaceae bacterium | reverse complement strand
GTTGTTGCAGCCCCAGATGAAGCAAAAACCAAAGCTTTTTTTGAGGGAGCACATGAATTAATTACTCCAACTTTTGAGACGTTAGATGTAAGTCCAATCGATGATCAAACTGCTGTAATGTTGATGACACATAGTTTCAATAAGGATGTACAATACTTGCTTGCTTTAGCGGATACTCAACCCGCTTACTTCGGAGTTTTAGGACCTAAACACAGGAGAGAACGGGTATTGGAAAAAGCCTTGGATTTCAATCCTGAATTATCCATCGATTTTCTAGAACGACTTCACGGTCCTGCTGGAATTAATATTGGAGCAGAAAGTGCAGAAGAAATTGCAGTATCCATCTTGGCTGAAATCCTAAGTGTGATACGCAATCAGAAACCGGTTCAGCTAAAAGAAAAATCGGGTAGAATTCATGACTAATATACCTCATATATTATTAGCGGCAGGGACTTCGAGGCGAATGGGGGAGCCCAAACAGCTTTTAAAATGGGGAAATAAAAGCCTTATTCAATTTCAAGTTGAAACGATTTTACCGACTACGGACAAGGTGTATGTCATTTTGGGAGCCTATGCGGAGCGGATTCAACCCCTTCTAAAAAATTACAATGTAGAACTCATTCAATTCAACCAATGGGAAAAAGGAATGGGCGATTCATTGGCTTATGGCATTCAACAGATTTGCAAATCCAACCCAAATATAGACGGTTTTCTAATTTCACTTATAGATCAACCTCTGGTGTCAGCCTCACATTATTCGGCTATGAGAGCTCGCTTTGAAAAAGGAAAAAACCAAATCATTGCTTCTGAGTCAGACTCGGGTTGGGTGGGTGTACCTGTTTTGTTTGATGCGTATTATTCAGCTCAACTGCAATCATTGAGTGGGGAAGAAGGTGCAAAAGTGATTCTAAAAAAAAATAGGGCAAACACAATTGCAATTAACGCAAGGGATACTTTAATCGATATGGATACTCAAGAAGTCTATCAAAAGCTGGTTAAAGAATTTAGCCCCCAATAGTAATCATACTTCGATTTTGCTGGTGCTGTTTGGGGTCGTCAAAACTTTCAGGTGCATCAAGCCCTGACCGTACGGCAAACTTTACGGCGAGGTTTTGGCGTATGATAGGTTCTAGATCTTCTTTATTTCTTAAAGCAGTAAGCAAATCATTTTCTTTTTGAGAAAACAAACAATTTTTTAGTTGTCCGTTGGCTGTAAGTCGGATACGGTTACATTGATCGCAAAAGGGATTTGTTACCGTACTGATGATAGCAAACGTACCTTGATGCCCTTGAATAGTATAATTTTTTGCGGTATCGTTAGGTGCATCTTCAAGCCGAATAATTTGCTCAGGCGAATACGCACTTTGGACTTTTTCCATAATTTCTTGATAAGAAACTGTTTTTTCACGCTTCCATTGGTTGCCGTCAAAAGGCATGAATTCGATAAATCGAAACGCAACAGGTTGAGCTTTCGTAAAGGCTATAAAATCAAGAATTTCATCTTCGTTTACCCCACGCATAAGCACCGCATTGATTTTGACTTTAAATCCTTCGGTAATCAATTTTAAAATATTTTGATACACACGGTCAAAATAATTTCTAAAGGTGATGTCGTGAAAACGTTCTGCATTTAGGGTATCCAAGCTGATATTTACGGTTTTCACTCCAGCATTTTTCAACTGCTCAAAATGACGGTCAATGGAAACGGCGTTGCTGGTGAGGGAGAGTTCTACATTTAAAGTGGAAAGTAATTCAAGAATTTTCGGAAAATCTTTTCTTACCAAGGGTTCTCCACCCGTAAGACGAATTTTAGTTACTCCAAACTTGACAAAGGTTTGTGCAATAATAAAAATTTCATCTGCGTTCATCAAATGTTCCGCTGGGCTCAGTTGAACTCCATCTACGGGCATGCAATAGGAACATCGCAAATTACACCTTTCGGTTAGTGATATCCTGAGGTAGTTGTGATGCCTCTTAAAGGAATCTGTTAAGGGAGCGTTTTGGCTATCCATACTTAGTGTTGTGCTCCTTTAATAATGTCGAAAAGATGAAAGGCTTCAGGAAAAACAGCGTTTAGAGATTCTATAGCTCCTTTGGTTGACCCAGGTAAAGCCATGACTAAACTAGTTCCTATCATCCCGACAACACTTCTGGATAACGCAGCATACGACGTTCGGTCTTGCCCGTATTTCCGAATGGCTTCTTCCATACCAGGGATACGTTTTTCCAGTAAAGGAGCAATGGCCTCTGGAGTTTGATCTCTGGGCGAAAGTCCTGTTCCACCTACAAAAAGAATCAGGGCTGTTTTCGCATCTATATGTTTTTTGAGTTGGGCTTGAATTTGTTCAATGTCATCTGGAATGACACTATAATCTGAAACGCTTACACCCCAGTTTTCTATAGTTTTAATTACCTCTTTTCCGGCTTTGTCCTCTTTTTCTTTTTTTGAAACGGTATCAGAACAGACGGTAACAGCACTACTGATAATTGCTTTTACTTGGTGTCGATCACTTTTACCGCCATGCTTAGAAACCAGTCTGATCGTACCTATTTCAATGCCTTTGTCAAGCGGCTTCAGCATGTCATACATATTTAGCGCAACGATACTCGCGCCATGCATGGCCTCCACCTCTACACCTGTTTTATAGATGGTTTTTAGCGTACAAGAAATTTTGATTTCCAAACCGTTGATTTCAAATTCAAACCCGGCATATTCAATGGGTAATGGATGGCAGTCTGGCAATAATTCAGGTGTTTTTTTAACCCCCAATAATCCAGCTGCACGACTCATTTCAAAAACATCGCCTTTGGGAACAGTTTTGTTTAGAATGGCTTTAATCGTTGTTTCTTTACTTACAATAAGCAGGGCCTCTGCGGTTGCAATGCGAAGGGTGTTTTTTTTATGTGTAATATCAACCATGACTATTGATTAACTTTCCATTGATGGGATTGGTCTTCAAACAGCTCTTTTCCAAAAATGGGAAGCTTGTCCTTAATTTCATTCACGATTTCACTTAAACTATCAAAAACAGGACCGCGATGTGGGCTCGATACAAAAACAAAAAAGCAAATTTCCCCGGTCTTTACCACCCCAAGACTGTGATAAATGTGCATACAACTGAGGTCGTATTTTGAGAACGCAGCTTCGCGAATTTCATGGCAAACCTGATTGGCAATTTCTGTTTGTGCGGTATATTCAATGGCGTTTACTTTTTTCCCTCCAATTTCATCGGCTCTGACTTGACCTAAAAAAATATTGTGGGCTCCAATTTCGGTTTTGGATTGGTGATGCCCTATCGATTCAGCAATTTTTGATGGAGCAATAGCTCCTTCAACAAATATATTTTTGATTTTGTGCTCCATTATAGTCTATCGTTTTTTCGCCCATTCTTGAAGTTGTTTTGCCCCCTCTTTAAGGCTAAAACAATTTTTAATTCCTTTCCTTTTCATTTTCTCTACAAAGACTTTACTCCTGGTTCCTGTTTGACAAAAAGCAATTATTTTTTGCTTACTTTCCATCAGTACGTCTTGGGAAACATTTGAACCTAAAGGGTTTAAATAATTCAAACGTGGCAATTCATCTTGTTCCCGAACATCGATCCACTTTATTTTCTCCTTTGCTGAAAGCTGCTCTAAAGATACTTCAAAATCAATAAAACAATCGTTATTACCCACTGGAATTGGTTTTCCACTTTTTGTGATTTGATCTATTTCATTTTGATTTTTTTCAAAATCTAAAACGGTATTTTGGTGGCTCAATAGGTTTATACACAGAAGTTTCCCGCTTAGTAAATCTCCTAAATCCAAAATGACCTTTATTGCTTCTGAAGCCTGGTAGACACCTACGATTCCTGGTGCCATTCCCAATACACCGATGTCGCTGCAGTTCGGAATTTCTCCATTAGTTGGTGGAGTGGGGAATAAGCAGCGGTAGCTGGGCCCGTCCTGGTAATTGAAAACAGAAACCTGCCCTTCAAATTTGTACAAGGCTCCGTAAACCATGACCTTATCCTGCAAAATACACTGATCACTAATTAAATAACGGGTGTAGAAGTTGTCTGTACCGTCTATTACAATGTCAAATTCAGATATAAATTCCTCAGCGTTTTCATGGGTCAATGCAAAAGGGAAAGCCTGTATTTGTATCTCTGAATTCAATTTTTGTAAATGTTTTTCTGCACTTAGGGCTTTATTTTTCCCCAAATCATTTTCATTGAAAAGCATTTGACGTTGTAGGTTGGAAAGTGAAACAAGGTCAGGATCCATCATTCCTAGCGTGCCTACACCCGCTGCTGCAAGGTATTGTAGTGCGGGGCATCCCAAACCTCCAACACCAATAACCAGTACTTTGGCTTGATTTATTTTCTCTTGACCTAGTGAACCGACCTCATTGAGTTGTATATGTCTTTGATAACGACTTTCCATAATCATCCTCCTGAGAAAGGGGGTAATAAATCAATGAGACTCCCGTTTAATGGACTGGAATCCATATCAATCTTATTGTCTTGGGCGATTTTAAAATTCCGGTTTTTTAACTGAGGATACCGTTGTATCAAAAAATTTCGAAGACTACCGATGGTATCAAATGCCTCTTTTAAAACCTCTTCGCTTTTCCCAGTTGCTTCTTGTAATTGTCCGAAGTACCTCAGTCTAATTTCCATATTAAAACAAGATAAGCTTAATTCCCGCTGAGGTCAATACCAACGCTAAAAAATATTCCAATCGCCTGTTATTTAATCGCTGGCTCCCGAGGAAGCTCCCAAGGAGTCCTCCAACCAATGCGAGGATCACCAAAATAAAAGAATTGGCACTGAGAGTAACGCCACTGCTGAACTGACCTAAAAGTCCCGAGGCTGAGTTGACCCAAATAAATAAAGCCGATACCGCCGCGGCTTCTTTCATTTTTCCCCAATGAAAAAGCAATATTACAGGGGTGAGTATGATTCCTCCACCAATACCAATCAAGCCCGAAAAAAAACCAATCACAATACCGATCAGTAAAGCAACTACCACAGGGATTTTTTTTATGTGCCGGTCAGTAGTCTCTTTTTTAAAAAGCATCCTTGCGATGGCAAAGAATAAAATAAACCCCAGAATTTTTTTATATAACCAAGGATCCAATGACCACAGCCCTCCTAAAAATGAAGCAGGGACCGACCCTAAAGCAAAAAACAAAAAGAGTCGTTTGTTAAAATGTCCTGCTTTGTAATATTGAAAGAATGCAATCCCAGCGACAAATAAATTGAGCAATAGTGCGGTTTGTTTCATCATGTCATTTGGAAAAGAAAAAAGGGCCATCAATGCCAAATATCCACTGGCACCGCCGTGTCCCACACTGGCGTAAAAAAATGCGACCAAAGGGATAAGTGTATAAAACAAATAGGACTCTCCTGTCATGGTTATTTGTTTAGGTCAAAATCGTATTGGGTAAAAGTAAAGTTTCTACCAAGGCTCCTTTTTTCAATTTAATTCCTTGCTCTGGAATATACACCAGTGCATTGGCTTTGGCAAAACTGACCAATGTAGAGGAGTGCTGCTGATCCAAAATACTTACAGTTTGATTTTGGACTGTTGCTTTTAAAAAGAGTGCTCGGGGTTCATCAGCGCTAAAATCGTGTGCAAGAGGAATAGAAATGCGAATCAGTCCCTCACTATTACTTCCTTTTAATCGGGCGATCAGGGGCAAGACATAAACATAAAAACAGCTGAGTGTAGAGGCGGGATTTCCCGGTAGTGCAAAAATATATTTTGAACCTTTTCTTCCAAAATATAAGGGTTTACCTGGCCGTTGCCTCACTTTATAAAAAATTTCTTTTACTTCAAGCTCTTCTAAAGCTTGTTTGACAAAATCGTAATCTCCGACGGATATACCCCCAGAAACCAATACCACATCTGCTTTCTCAAATGCACTTTTGAGAGAATCAATGGTCGCTTTTAGGCTGTCCTCAGCAAAAGAAATCAGTTGAGTTTCTATTCCTTGTTGACTCAAGGCTGAACTTAGTAATATGCTATTACTTTCGTATATTTTGCCTCTTGAGAGGGGTTCTGTAGGAGCAATAAGCTCATTTCCTGTAAGGATTAAAGTTACGTTTGGCGATCTAACTACTTCTACCTCCTTAATGCCTAAGCTTTGTAAAAAAGCCAAACCAGAGGCTTGGAGGACCTGTCCTTTTTCAAGTGGAACATCTCCTTTTTGAACTTGTGACCCAACAGACCGAATATTTTGCCCCTGTTTAATTGAAGTTTCGACGGTAAGTTGTTGTTCCCTGCGAACTGTTTTTTCTTGCATGATTACCGCATTTGCTGTATCGGGCACTACGGCACCTGTGAAAATTCGCACACACTGGCCAGGCTGAAGCTCGGGATTTGAATCATCACCAGCTTTTACCTCTCCTATAATGGAGTAATCATTGGATTCATGCAGTCTGAGCGCAAAACCGTCCATCGTAGATAGTCGATAACTTGGCAGATCAATGGGTGCTTTTATGGAATTCGCCAAACACCTGTTGAGACATTGCTCTAAGGGAAGTAGTTCTTTCTCCTTCAAAGGAAGACTGTTTTCTAAAACCAATCCAATGGCTTCCTCAACTGCGATCATGGATATAACAAACAATAAATGTGAAATACAATTTAAAGCTCACCCATTGGGTGAAATGATTTTTGATAGGCCATAAAAACTACCCCACCAAAGGTTTGTTAATGATAAAGGGTTGGTTGTAGTGCCTCACTCCCGTTGCCTTATATATCGCATTGGCCATAGCACCCATAATGGGGGGGTAGGGAGGTTCTCCCAGCCCGGTAGGATCAATTTGATTTTCGACAAAATGCACTTCAATCTCCTTGGGCGCTTCCCCGTGCCGAATGAGTCGGTACTTGTCAAAATTATTTTGTTCTGGAACACCATCTTTAAAGGTCAGCGCACTGTACATGGCATGGCCAATACCGTCCACTATTCCTCCTTCGGCGAGGTTGGTGGCAGCGTCTGGATTAACAACTATACCACAATCAACTGCACAATAGACTTTCTTTACTACGGGTTTTCCATTTTTCATTTCTAAATCCAGTACGTTTGCCACATAAGACCTGTGACAGAAATAGGCAGCTGTACCCCGGTATTGTTCCGTATTGTTACCCTTCCAATTTGATTTTTCTTTTACGAGTTGAAGTACTCCAGCATATCTGGAGGGATCGTAATCATTTTTCTTACCGACCGGATTTTTCTTTGCACGTTCCAGTAATTCTAACCTGAAATCAATAGGATCCTTTTTCATGGCTTCAGCCACTTCATCTAAGAAAGATTGTTCGGCTCCAGCGATAAAATTCGAACGCGGTGCTCTAAATGCTCCTACGGTAATATTACTGTCATAAGTCCATTTTTCTGCCAAGTAGTTATCGATTGCCCCAGCTGGAAAACGATTAGCTGCCAGCGGGCTTTCTGGAATTCCACCGGCTTTAACATGGAAAGCGATAAGTTTGTTATTCTCATCTAAAGCAGCTCTGTATCGCGCATGATATGCTGGCCTGTAGGTCCCTTGCGTCATATCATCTTCTCGGGTATAAATAAGTTTAATAGGCTGCCCCATCTCCTTTGAGATCACTGCTGCTTCGGTCATAAAGTGTCCGTATAGGCGTCTTCCAAAACCTCCTCCCATTCGGGTCATTTTTATGTCAATATTTTCCTTTTTCATCCCCAAACGCTTGGCAATGCTGCCTTCCATATGTTCTGGTGTTTGCGTGGGCCCCACAAGCAGCGCACGTTCCGTATTTACATCTGCAAAAAAGTTCATGGGTTCCATAGTGTTATGCGCCAGAAAGGGACATGTGTAGGTCCTTTCAATGATCTTTGCCGCAGTACGGAATGCTTTTTCTGGGTCGCCATCTTTTCGCACCATCTGTCCCTTTTTTTGGGACATTTTTTCAAAAATTTGCTGGTGATCGCTACTGCTTTCCAATCCACTGGGTGATTCGCTTTCAGGCCCCATTTCCCATGTTACCTTCAAGGCTTCTTTTGCTTTCATAACCTCCCAAGTAGAATTTCCTACAACAACTGCTAACTCATTAAAAGCATCTTTGTCAAATCCCCCCAATTTATATCCCTCTAAGTGGGTTTTGATGGTAAAAACTTTTTTGATGCCTGGCATTTTTGCTGCCTGTGAATCATCAATTGCTTTCATTTGCATCCCAAAAGCTGGGGGGTGAACAATCATTGCTATGAGCATGTTGTCTGTGGAGTAGTCCAAGCCATATAGCGGTTCACCAGTAACTATTTTTGTTCCATCAACATTTTTTCTTGAGGTTCCAATAATATTGAAATCAATAATTTCTTTTAAAGGAACTTCTTTTGGTATTTCCATTTTTGCCGCTAATGAGGCCACGGCACCATAATCTAATTTCTTTCCTGAGGCCTCATGGATGAGTTGACCATTAGAGGTAATTATCTCGGAGGCATTTGTCCCCCAGGTTTGCGCAGCAGCTTGCACCAACATGGCACGGGCAGTAGCTCCGGCCATCCTTAAGCTGTTCCAACTTTGACGTATGGAGTTACTCCCCCCCGCAATTTGTCGTTTAAAAATATCGGTATTGAGGGCAGCTTGTTCTACAATGACTTTGTTCCAGTCTGCGTCCAATTCTTCTGCCACCAACATGGGCATAGAGGTTTTAATATTTTGGCCAATTTCTGGGTTGGGGGACATGATGGTAATAAGCCCATTTTCACCTATTTTAAGATACCCATTGATTTGAAACCATTCCTCGGGTAATGCTTTAACTTGTTCAGGTGTCATGTCGCATGAGGTCAGCCAGTTAAAGGTCAACATAACGCCACCACCAGCCAATACACTTTTTTTGATAAAAGAACGTCTTCCGATTGAAGTTTTTATAGTTTTCATAAAGTGAGATTTAAGATTTTGAAGCTGTTTTTATGGCCGCTTTAATCCGGGTGTATGTTCCACACCTGCAAATGTTTCCATGCATTGCTGATGCTATTGCTTCTTCAGAGGGGTTGGGATTGGACTCCAAAAGTGCTGAAGCAGTCATGATTTGACCTGATTGACAATATCCGCACTGCGGGACATCATGCTCTAACCATGCTTTTTGAACAGGGTGGTCTCCATTTTCGGATAAACCTTCTATGGTGGTGAGTTTATTATTCCCAACAGAGGATACAGGCAGTTGACAAGAACGGACTGCTATACCGTTTAAATGTACAGTGCAGGCACCACATTGTGCAATCCCGCACCCGTACTTTGTTCCTACTAGCTTTAAGTGGTCTCTAAGCACCCAGAGAATTGGCGTTGAGGGGTCAACATTTACCTGATGGTTTTTACCATTGACGTTAAGTTCAAATTGTTCCATGATGTTTGGTGATGATTTATTTAAAATAGCTATTCATAAATATATAAACAATTTATAGAAAAGTTTTATAATTTTTTTTTCTACTTGTGAAATAAATTCAAAGTAATGTTTTGACAACAAAATAAGCCATTTTATCAATAAAAAACCCCTCTGTCTAAAGAGGGGTTTACATTCTAAAATTTAAAAGAAGTTTTTACTTAAGCACAGTAACTCAGGATTAAAAAAAATTAGCTA
>DQCR01000060.1 GCA_003533785.1 Flavobacteriaceae bacterium | reverse complement strand
TACCTCGTTGCACCGAGACTACCTACCGTCTTCTTGGACCATGTTCTCTCCAACTTTTGTTGATATTGGAATATTTATTGGAACCATTGGATTCTTTTTCGTACTCTTTTTACTGTACGCAAGAACCTTCCCGGTGATAGCACAAGCTGAAGTGAAGACCATTTTGAAATCTTCAGGGGAAAAATATAAAAAACTAAGAGACGCTCATGAGTAATAAGGTCATACACGCTTTGTACGATGATGACGATGTCTTGCTAAAAGCCGTCAAGTCCATCAAAGAAGAAAAACACCATATCGAAGAGGTGTATACACCTTTTCCTGTCCACGGACTCGATAAGGTATTGGGCTTGGATGAAACACGTATCGCCATCATGTCCTTTATCTATGGATGTATTGGATTTTTAGTAGCCGTTTTAATGATCAACTACATCATGATAGTTGACTGGCCACAGAATATAGGAGGAAAACCAAGTTTTTCCTTTCTAGAGAACATGCCAGCTTTTGTTCCTGTTATGTTTGAAATGACCGTCTTTTTTGCTGCGCACTTGATGGTAATCACTTTCTATTTGCGAAGCAAGTTATGGCCCTTTAAAGAAGCCGAAAACCCCAATCCACTCACAACCGACGATAAATTTTTAGTTGAAGTTGCTGTTGGAAAAAATGAAAAACAATTAACCGCTTTGCTAAAAAAGACGGGGGCGATTGATATAGCATTAATTGACAAAGATCATTAAAATGAGAAAGGCTATCCTTATTTTAAGTTGTATTGGATTGTTGGGTTTGCAGTCATGTTTTGACCCAGCCAAACCCAACTATCAGTACTTTCCTAACATGTATGAACCGGTAGGATATGAAACCTACCAAGACACCGAAGCTTTTGCTAACGGAATTGAAGCTCAGTTGCCAGTAGAAGGAACGATTTCAAGAGGATGGGTTCCCTATGAATACGAAGACTCCAACGAGGGCTATGAAGCCGCTAAGATCGATTTGCTCTCCCCGATTGCCTTGAACGAGACTAACGCAGCCGTAGGGAAGGAACTCTATGGAATTTACTGTATGGTGTGTCATGGAAAAAAAGGAGACGGTCAAGGAATTTTAATGACTCGAGAAAAATTTTTAGGTGTTCCCAGTTATGCTGATCGTGAGATCACCCCTGGGAGTATCTATCACGTGTTGATGTATGGGAGAAATGCTATGGGATCCCACGCAGGACAGGTCAATGCCACCGAGCGATGGCAGATAGCACAGCACGTGATGCAATTAAGAGCTGAATTGGTTAAGTAAATCGCAGTAGAGATTATGTATACACTACCATCTAGATTAAAAATCACCTTCATCGTACTCATGATGATCGGAGCTGCAGGCCTGGGAGTTGGGTTTCTTTCTGCCCCTTCAACAGTAGCAGAAGCCCAAGCCATGGTGGCGGATGCACACTATGGGGAAGAATCGCATGGAGAATCGCATGGCGAGACTGGAGCGTCTTCACACGATTCACATGCAGAAACAGCGCATGCTGAGCAGGCCGATACTAGCCATGAAACTTCATCGTCTCACCAAGCTGGGAGTCATGGCGAAGCAGCTGCTCATGAGGATAATCACGGAGAACATTTGCTACATCAATTGCAAAATAAACCTTGGGCCGCCCTTTATGTAGCCGCTTTTTTCTTTATGATGATTGCATTGGGGACCTTGGCATTCTATGCCATACAAAGAGCCGCTCAAGCAGGTTGGTCTATTCTACTCTATCGCGTGATGGAAGGAATCACAGCTTACCTGTTACCCGGTACGCTTGTCGTTTTTACTCTTCTCGTACTTTCTGGCATGCATTGGAACCATCTTTTTATCTGGATGGATCCTGAAGTGGTCGCCCATGACAAAATCATTCAAGGTAAAGTTGCCTATCTCAATGTTCCCTTCTTTTTGGTTCGTGCTATTTTCTACATCTTTGGTTGGAACTTGTATCGTTTCCTTTCTAGAAAATTTTCTTTGGCCCAAGATGAAGCTAAAGATATAAGTAACCACAAGAAAAATTTCCGCTGGTCGGCGGGCTTTTTGGTCTTCTTTATAGTTACAGAATCCATGATGTCGTGGGACTGGATCATGTCGGTAGACCCTCACTGGTTTAGTACTCTTTTTGGCTGGTATGTTTTTGCCAGTATGTTTGTTTCGGGGATCACTGTCATTGCCTTAGTAACCATCTATCTGAAATCCAAAGGATACCTTCCTGAAGTCAATGATAGTCATATCCATGATTTGGGGAAATTCATTTTTGGAGTGAGTATTTTCTGGACCTATTTATGGTTCTCCCAGTTCATGTTGATTTGGTACTCCAATATCCCGGAAGAAGTAACGTATTTTATGACAAGAATAGAAGATTATAACCTTCCTTTTTTCGGAATGTTGGTGATGAATTTTTTATTTCCACTGTTGGTATTGATGAACAGCGACTATAAGCGAAGTAATTATATAATTATAGGTGTAGGGATTGTTGTGATCTTAGGACACTATATAGATGTTTTCAATATGATTATGCCCTCGGCAGTGGGGGACCAGTGGTTTATTGGATTATCAGAAATAGGAGGATTTTTATTCTTCTTAGGGCTTTTCTTGTGGGTCGTATTCAGTGCGCTCACCAAAGCCCCATTAATTGCAAAAGGCGACCCCTACATGGGTGAGAGCGAGCGTTATCATTATTAAAAACAAACAGGGTAGAGAGAAATGACTATAGCACTTTCATTAACGATTTTAGTTCTTATTGGAATTTCCGTGTGGCAGATTGCAAAAATATTTGAACTGTCTCAGGCCAAAAAAGAAAACACACAGATAGCCAATGACAATGACAACCGGTACAACGGTCAGTTGATGTTCGCCTTCTTATTATTCATCTATGGGATTACTTTGTTTTCTTTTTGGAAATGGGGCGATGTCTTGCTTCCAGAAGCCGCATCGGAACACGGTACAGAATACGACAATTTGATGTGGATATCCTTTGCGATTATTTTTTTCGTACAGACAATAACGCAAGCCCTGCTCCACTATTTTGCCTACAAATACCATGGTAAGATAGGGCAAAAAGCATTTTTCTATGCAGACAACGATCGCCTAGAGGCTATATGGACTATCATACCTGTAATTACATTAGCAGGCCTTATATTATATGGGCTTTACACTTGGACAGATATCATGAGCGTTGAGGAAAATGAAGAAGCCCTTGTGGTGGAGCTCTACGCCCAGCAATTCAATTGGAAAGCGAGATATGCAGGACAGGATGGGGTGCTTGGTGATGCCAATGTCCGATTTCTACAAGACTTTGACGGCCGCAATTTGGTTGGTATCGATGCCACCGATCCCAACGGATTGGATGATGTGGTAGTGCAAGAACTTCACCTACCCGTGGGGAGGGAAGTCATTTTTAAGATGCGCTCTCAAGATGTGTTGCATTCTGCCTATATGCCTTTTTTTAGAGCCCAAATGAATTGTGTTCCTGGAATGATCACTGAATTTGCTTTTACGCCTAATAAGACGACCACAGAGATGAGAAGTGCTACTGAGGTAGTGGCAAAGGTCAAAAAGATCAACAAAATCAGAGCCGAAAACAGTAAGAAACTAGTGGCCAAGGGAGAGGAAGCTTTGGACCCCTATGTATTCGATTATTTGTTACTTTGCAATAAAATTTGTGGGGCTTCTCACTATAATATGCAAATGAAAATCGTAGTAGAAACACCA
>DQCR01000026.1 GCA_003533785.1 Flavobacteriaceae bacterium | reverse complement strand
GGGGTAGTGACACCTTCAACCTCTACGAACACCCTAATTGAGGATATGATCGTTTTATGTCCAAGCGAAACTCAGTCATTCCTAGAAGTAACAGTCACTAACTCTGCTCCGGTTCCCTCAGGAATAGCAGTTGCACATTCTACTACATGGTACAGAAATGGAACCGTAGTTGCAACTGGACCTAGAATTGATGGAACATTTGGTCCAGGTATATATGAAGCAAGAGTTTCAAGGGTATCTAATGGTGCTTTACAGAGTGATTGTACGGAATCATACTTTATTGAACTTAGAGAATCAGAACCGTTATCAATTAGAGAACTTTTAAACCTAAGAGTTGAAGATTATTGTCTATTCGATTCAAATGGATCAGAGGCTACTTTGACCTATTACATTAGTGGAGGAATTCCTAACGATACTTATAATGTCTCATTTAATGGGGGCGTAATCACAGGTTCGTCTGGAACTGACCCTCGAGAAATTGTAATCAATGTTGATCCAACAGCAATTTCACAGATTACTTCAGCAGAAATAATTCCACAAGGAGGTTGTTCACCAATTACTCAAGCAGTCTCATCCACATTAAATGTACCCGATCAGGTTACTGTTGAACTAGCAAGTAGCCAAGAAATTGATTGTGCAAATAACCAGTTAGGAAGAATTACATTACAAATCTCTGGTGATGCAATTGATTTGGATAATGTACAAATCCAGTGGCAGGGAACTTTAGATGATCCTAATTTACCGGGCTATAACGCTTACCTTCCATGGAATATGACTGGAATAGTTGATTCAAGTGGAGCGAGTGTTCCTAACGCAACCCTATATGATATTCGATATGCTGGAACCTATACAGCAAATGTAATTTATCAAACAGCTTCTTCTACGTGTCAGTTAACCTCCACACCAATTGAAGTAACCATCACTGATGTAGCAGAAGAGCAATTAGTTGTTAGTATTGCTAATGTAGTTCAACCTGGATGCGGTGAAACAGTAGGCTCAATAGAATTATCAATTACAAATGCAAATCCACCAATTTCTATCACTTGGGAGAAATACGTTGAATTGGAGTTGTTCACCGCTACTACAACCACTACTACATCATCCACAACTACTTCTACTACATCAACTTCAACAACAAGTGCACAAACGGTACAGCAGTGGCAAGAATTAACCGAGTTTAGAGGACAAGCTACAGCGATTAATCTTGAAAATGGTGTTTACAGAGCTACCATTCAAGATCCAAGGGGAGCCGGTACAGGAGCTTGCCCAAGTGGGGCAGTGAGAACAAGACCCATCACGATTGGTTCTCAAGGGATTGAAATTCAAAATGCAACCGTACGTGAAATCATACCCGATGATTGTGGTGGTGATGAAGAAGTTACTGCCTCCTTGAACTTTAGAGTAGAAAGCAACATACCGACGAGCGGAACCAATACTTTTGATATTGAAATCACAGGGAACTCTAGAGGCCTGATTTATTCTACAAAAACAGCCTCAACTACCGTAGCGGATAATATCACCTTTGTGAGAAGAGGACAGAACTACACCTTCTCTGGATTATTGCATGACACTTACACCGTGGTTGCTTCCTTACCCACAGGAACAGGATCTAATACCATAGAATGTGATGATGCCTATATTTTCACTCTCGATGAATATCTTCCATTAGAATACACAGGAGCTCAGGAATTTTTAATTGATGAGTGTACAGGGATTGCCGAAATAACTGCAGATGTTTCTGGTGGCGTTCCATTCGTGGTCGATGGTCAAGCGGTGTACCAGTTTAGCTGGACGCTTCAGGTGAAAGATGGGGATGTATTTACAGGAGAATCAATCAATTACGTGGGACAAACCATAGAAGTAGGAATTCCAGGAGAATTGTCTTTGACCATCTATGATAGTAATAATTGTTATATCACTGTTGACAGTACATCGGCTCTTGGAGCCATCGAAGTAGCCTTTGAATCAGAGCCTTTCCGATTGATTCCAGACCTTACCGATGACGATGGTAATGACGTGTATGCATTGGCTCCTAACTGTGGATCAGATTCAAGCAATGGAACTATTGGATTCACTATTGAAGGAGGATCTCCCCCTTACAGCATCTTATGGTATGTTGAAGATCCTGTGAGTGGTAGAACATCCACTCCTCATATTGGATATAGAAAACTGAATATAGAGAACCGTACCTTTGCTAATGACTTGGATCCGGGCAACTATAAAATTGTAATTGAATCTCAGAACAGTACTTGCGGCGGTTCACAGTTAAACCGATTTGAGCAAAACATTGTAGTGCCGATCAATAAAGAACTATACATTATTGATGGACCCTTTGTAGATGAAGACTTATGTCGTCAATTGCCGGGAAGAATCGTCATTGATATTTTCGATAATCTTCAGGGCGACTTGAGTTTCTACTACAATAATATCCCTGTGAATACGGATATCAACCGACTGAATGATCGAACTTATACCTTATTGATTCCTCAACCAGTTCCTGAGGCTGAGTTGCGTATCATTAATGAACAAGGTTGTTCTATTTCAACAAATATTGTACTAGGTGTGGGCGAACCCGACTTTGAGTACACCTCGGTCAATTTAGAAGCCTCAGGTAATATTCTCGCTAGAGAAGAAGTAACCTTTGAAAACACGTCTACAGATCCATTTAGCATTTCAGAGTGGATATTTGGTGACAATACACCTTCAGAATTTGTTTATACGCGTTCTGAAACTGCTTCTCCAACCCGTCATGAGTATGGTATTTCTGGGACGTATTTTGCAACGCTTAGAATTTATAACGATATCGGTTGCTCCGAAGAAATATCAAAACCTATTGTTGTGGGCAATGGATTCAACATACTAGTGCCTAATGTATTCACACCTAACGGAGACTTGGTTAATGATCGATTCAAGCCGCTCTTTAGTGGATTTGGCCTACTAGAATTTACTATATATGACAATCGTGGAAATAAAGTTTATTACGAATTGACTCCAGAAGATGGAGAACCTATTCAGCCCGAGAGTTATACGCAACAAATAGAATTAGAAGGATGGGATGGAAGTAATGCAGGCTACGCACCATACTACATTTACACAATTAGGGGTATAACCCTATTTGGGGACAAAGAAATAGAAAGAAGTGGAACCTTTATCATATTGAGATAATGAGAAAAATCACTAACTCTTTATTGATCTTATTACTGCTGAATGCATCTTTACTTGTGGCTCAGGATGACTATTTAGTGAATCAAACCAAGTATACTCAAAAAATCAATCCTAGTTATTTTGGGATGAATGAACTGAATAGGGTAGGAGTATTGTACAATTCCCTTAAAGTGAATAACGCTACGACTATGGACAATAAGTATCTGTTCGGGTCAATTGCATTCTCAGATCTAAATTTTACTCTCGGAATCGATCTGAATTCGTTTAAGATGCCAACGACCAACATGACGGTTAACCTAGCGAAATTGGCCTATGTATACACTATTCAATTAGGGAACGAAACTTTTTTGCTTCCTGCACTCTATGTTGGTTTTGGAGGAACAAGTTTGAATGTAGAGAATTTAATTTTTGCGGATCAATTGGATACTGCAACTGGATTCATCAATACCCAATCCATAGATCCCTTGGCAGACATCATTGCCAATACCTCCTATTTTGATATGGGAGCTTCGCTAATTCTGCATTCAGAAGATTATCTGGTTGGTTTGAGTTTAAAACATTTGAACCGACCCAATACTTCATTTAATAAAGAAGTTCCATTTGAAAAACCGATCCAAATATCAGTTCAAGGGGGTTATGAGTTCAATATTAATCCTTACGAATTTAGATACTTGCCAAGATATTCATACCTCTATGCGTTTGCGAGTGTTACTAAATTTGGCGATGCATATTTTATGAGCTTCTCACAAGATTTCCAATTAGGAGAGTTCTCCATAGGTTTTGTTGAACAAGCGTCTTTTGTGAGTTATTCCAGCAACGGTGCGCAGGGGCAACAAGTTGCTTCACAGGCTGGACTCAATAATATAGGCCTTACAGTGGGGCTAGCCCTCGAGAACTTTGACTTTGGGGTGCACTATAACTTTCCTTTTAGAAATACAGGGACAGTCTACTCTCCGAGCATGTTTGAACTATCTGTAATCTTCGATTTTAGTATTTATCGACGTAACAACAGAGGCTTGTATAAACGACTTCAAATTGATAATTACTACTAGTAATTAAGTACTTATCCACCGGTTTTGTGAGTTCTAGCTTACAAACTGAGAACCTGATTTTTGGAGATCAATTAGACTCCTTAATAGGATTTGTCAACACACAGACGATAGACCCCCTATCTGACCTATTTGGAACGATTAATTATTTTGATTTGACAGCCTCTGTTATTCTTCATAATGACCTTTATATGTTTGGGCTGAGTGTAAAACATCTCAATCAACCCAATACAAGCTTCAATAAAGAATCGCCCAATAAAATTCCAATGGATATCAGTGTTTTGTCTGGATATGAATTTGAGTTAAATCCTTTTGAAAGAAATTTTTTACCCTTGAACTCCTATTTATTTGCTTTTGGCATCCTTGATTTTAAGCAAAAATATGTAAATATCTATTTATCACAAGATGTTCAATTTGGACCTATTTCTTTCGGATTAAATCAAAAGTTATCGACACGCAATGGTTTTTCGTTTAATAATTTTGGGTTATCAACAGGAATTTCAATAGAGACCTTTGATTTTGGTTTATTTTATCAGCTACCCACCCGAAATGGCAAAATCAATTCTCCAAGTATTTTTGAATTACAGGTTACATTTAATTTTTCAAAATACCTCAGAAATAATCGAAGATTATTTAAACGTTTACAAACAGACAATTACTTTTAGTTTTTAAAGACGTCATTGGGAAATACTACTTCACTTTCGAAGCCATTAGTTCCCACAGTACTGATCCCAAAAAAGAAATTATCAATAACGATCCCTTCCAATGTATGGGTGTCAACATCGCCCACAAATCGACTAAATTGCCATATAGGACTCGTGGTTTCACGCCAATATATTTTATACCCAGCGACATCCTTCCCAGAAGTTTTTTTCCAACGAAATTTAGCAGAAGGCTGAACGGCTCCACCAATCCCTAATGATTGAACCGCAGGAGGCGCCCAAGCTAATTGGGCTAAGGTAATCGCATTCACAGCGGTTAATTTTTTAGCGTACTCAAAGTTTACGCCTTCAATGACATCTCCATAGGCAATGCCCCTTTCGGTTCGTATGTCTTGGTGCTGTCGAATATAATTTTCATGAGCCTCCATGATTCTAACTCCCGCAAAACCTTCATCGTTGAAAGGTCTGTGGTGTCCTCCCCGACTAAATCGATCCAGACGGTAAATCATCATGGGATTCATCTCAGGCATATAAGTTTTAGTAGAATTATAGACATAACGTGCCAGCTGCCTGGAGATGCCATCCACTTCTCCTCCATACGATCGTCTTGCTTCTCTTTGTTCGATTGTCTCTGTTGGGGGGACAGGTTCTGAGAAAATTCGGAAGCTACGATTGTCTATAACGCCGTCCACACCTTCAATATTACCAATCATATCATTATTCAGTATTCCTATGATTTCCCAACCTTCTTTTTTCGCTTTTTTGGCAAGACCTTGCCCACCGTATAAGCCTTGTTCTTCGCCTGCTAAACCAACATAAACAATAGAACTTCTAAACTGATACTTTGACAATACTCGCGCAGCTTCTATAGTACCTGCCATACCCGAGGCATTGTCATTTGCTCCAGGTGAATCATCAGTAAAGTTGGTTGGGTCTGAAATTCTAGAATCGATATCTCCACTCATTATAATGTATCTATTGGGGAATTCTGTCCCTCGTTGGATAGCAACAACATTATTGATCCATACTGGCTTCACAATCCGATCTCCATTTGGTAGGTGATAGTTTTTTTGATAACTCACTTCCAGGCAACCCCCACAGTCAACAGCTATTTTATCAAATTCATTTTTGATCCAGCGCCGGGCTGCTCCAATACCTCGAATATTGGATAGGGTATCACTCAATGTATGGCGGGTACCAAAATTTGCCAAAGTTCGTATATCGGATTCGATTCTTTCGGCAGAGACGGAGGCGATAATGGAATAGATTTTATCTTCTTTTTGAGCGAATAAAACAATACACCAAAAAAAGGCAAAAGCGAAAACTCTTTTTTTCATAATTCTATTTTTATTAAAAATAAAAAAACCCGACGGATCGTGTCGGGTTTATCATGGAACTTATTTTACTTAAAAACAGTAGCCGTTTTGGTCTATAATTTCCTTAGCAACATCACGCTTCAGCTCTGTCACATTTGGGAGGGGTTGATTTTCAACGAGGTGATTCAGTGCCTTTAAGAGTTTTTGTTGTCCTTCTCCTTCTGAAATAGATACAATTACTTCACGTGCTTTATTCACACAGATAGCTACGGCTTCAAACAAATACAATTGACTCATAGCAATTTGAGATTTCTGTTGTTCTGGCAGCGTCCGTTCAACATTTTTAACAGTTCGCAATACCGCTGATTCTGCCATGTAGGTTTCCACAAGGATGTCGGAGAGAGCGATTAGTATTTCTTGATTCTCATCAAGAGCTGCTGCATATTTTTGTACAGCGGAGCCTGCGACCAATAAAAATAAATTTTTGAGATATTGTATCATATCCAGTTCCTTCGCCATAACACCACTGTTGTTTGGTTTCGGGAAATTTTCAGGGGCATCCAATTGGGAGGTAATTAACATGACTGGAGTCATAAGATCCAATTGTCCTTTCATGGCCTTTTTGAGTAACATCCCAACGGAAAGCATGCGATTAATTTCATTAGTTCCTTCGTAGATACGCCCTATTCTAGAGTCGCGCCAGGCAGATTCCATAGGAGCATCGGCAGAGAAACCCATTCCACCAAAGATTTGAATGCCTTGGTCAGCACAGTTTTGCATGTCTTCGGATAGGGCAACTTTGAGTAAAGAACATTCAACCGCAAATTCTTCCACACCCAGCAATTCTGATTCTTGATGTGTTTTACCTTCTTCATTGAGAGATTCGATTCTCGCTTTTATATCGTGGGCAGCTCTGTAGCATGCGGATTCACCCACATAGGTGTTGGTTGCCATCATGCTCAATTTTTCTTGGATGGCACCAAACTGGGCAATGGGAGTTTTAAATTGTATTCTCTCTTTGGCATATTCAGTAGAGAGTGTAGTCGTTCTTCGTTGCGCATCGAGGCAGGCTACTGCCAACTTTACCCGTCCAACATTAAGTGCATTCATGGCAATTTTAAAACCTTCACCACGCCCTGCCAGCATGTTTTCTACTGGAACCTTGGTTTCATTAAAAAAGACCTGTCGGGTAGAAGAGGAGTGAATCCCCAACTTATGTTCTTCGTCGCCGAGTGTGATTCCATTTTCTAGATCTTTAGGGACAATAAATCCAGTAATATTTTTATCATCTTCAATTCGAGCAAAGACAATAAAAAGATCAGCAAATCCAGCATTTGAAATCCACATTTTCTGACCTGTAATTTTGTAATGGCTCCCATCTTCCGACAGAACAGCTTTAGTTCTCCCTGAGTTGGCATCAGAACCCGCTCCTGGTTCTGTTAAGCAGTAGGCACCAAAACATTCTCCGGTGGCTAGTTTGGGTATGTATTTCTGCTTTTGTACTTCTGTCCCATATAGGGTGATAGGAAGTGTGCCAATACCTGTGTGAGCTCCGAAAGCAGTTGATAGGGAACCGGTGGCACCTGAAATATAATCGCATACCAACATCGTGGATATAAAGTCCATGCCCAAACCTCCGTAGGCTTCTGGCACAGCTACACTTAAGAACCCTAGTTCGCCCGCTTGTTCCATCAATCGTTGGGTTAGGGCATAATCTTTTTTCTCAAATTGAGCTTTATTTGGGATGACTTCTCGGTCTATGAATTCTTGAACCGCTTCTTTCATCATTATTTGTTCTTCCGTAAAATCTTCTGGAGTGAAAATCTCCTGAGCTGCGATTGATTTGATAATAAATTCTCCGCCTCGGGTTAAAGTGGTTGAAGTCGTTGCTTCCATAAGTCTAGTTAATTTTTACTGTTTTAGTTTCATTTTCATATTGATTGCAGTAGTTAGTAATACAATCAATTACATCATAAAAGTTTTCAATTTTTTCTTCGGAAAGCTCACCATTAATAGCATTATTAAAGCCAAGCACTGTTTGTTTAGAAAACTCTCGTTTTTCTCTACCAAATGAGGTCAGATGAATCAATACGCCACGTCCGTCTGATGGATCTGGACGTCGCTCAATCAATCCTCTTTCTTCCATTGACTTCAATAGTCTTGAAATACTGGTCCCTTCCATACCCATTTTAGGGCCTAGGGCAGTGGAAGGAGTTCCTTCTGCATCAATGCTTAGAAGGGCAAAACCTGTCGCCATTGTTGAGTCAAACTTTGCTGCTGTTCTATTATACATTTTGCTGACCGCACCCCAGGTCGATCTAAGCGCATAATCTATCGTTCTTTTTTTCATTGCCTAAATATAAATAAAAAATAGTATGCATGCATTATAATGCATGCATAATTATGTGTGCATAAGATTTTTTAAAAAAAAGCCTCTGTGAAGAGGCTTTAGGTTCAATTATAAATCATACTTATAAATGATTTGAATTTTTCCTTCACCACTTTGCGTTTTAATTTCATGGTGGGGGTGAGGTGTCCCGCTTCTATAGACCACACCTGAGGGGTCAATTCGAACTTCTTGACTTGCTCCCATTGACTAAAATTTTCGTTGTGAGTGTCAATATCGGCTTGAATTTCAGCCCGGAGCTGCTCATTGGCACAAATAGTTTGTAAGTCATCCGAAGGGCATTCGATATTATTCTCTTTAAGCCATTCGGCGATGTATTCAAAATTGGGTTGAATCAAAGCCGCAGGCATTTTTTGTCCTTCTCCAACTACCATTATCTGCTCAATAAATAAGGATTGCTTCATCTGGCCTTCAATTAGGGCAGGTGCGATGTATTTTCCCCCAGAAGTTTTAAACATCTCCTTTTTACGGTCGGTTATTCGAAGAAATCCATCAGAATCAATTTCACCGATGTCACCAGTATGAAAATAATTTTCAGTCATTACTTCGGTAGTTTTTTCTGGATCTTTATAATACCCCATCATTACATTAGGCCCCTTGCATAAGATTTCACCATCCTCCGCTATTTTCACTTCGACTCCTTTATTAACCTGACCTACGGTACCAATTCGATACCCCCCACCTTTCCATTCATTCATAGAGATTACAGGAGATGTTTCAGTTAATCCATAGCCTTCACAAATGGTAATTCCTGCGGCAGTAAATACTTGTGCTAGTCGAGGTTGCAGTGGAGCACTTCCGGAAGCAATTAAATCAAGATTACCTCCAAGGGCTTCTTTCCATTTTGAGAAAATTAGCTTGCGGGCTATTTTTAATTTAAATTCATACCAACCGCCATTCTGCCCATAGGGTTGATATTGAAGGCCTAAATTCACAGCCCAATAGAAAAGCTTTTGCTTTATGCCGTCTAGTTCGCCGCCTCGGGCATATATCTTATCGTACACTTTTTCTAATAATCTTGGAACAGCTGTCATAATATTGGGCTGGGTTTCCTTCAAATTATCACTAATGGTTTCCAAAGATTCCGCAAAGAATATTCGCACGCCAAAATAATAGTACACATAGAGGGTCGCTCTCTCAAAAATATGGCACACAGGGAGGAAACTCAGGGCAGTCGATTTTCCTTTTACTAAGGGTAATCGAATGGACGTATTCAGACTGTTAAATACGATATTACTGTGACTCAACATGACACCTTTAGGAACTCCTGTGGTTCCAGAAGTGTAAATGATTGTAGCCAAATCCTCTGGCTTCACGGCAGCCTTCAGCTTCTCCACATCTGCTTGATTTTTGGCTTTGGCTCCTTGCTCCAATAGGCTGCTCCAGTGGGTACAACCTTCAATTTCATCAAAACAAAAAATTCCTTTCAATCCTTTGATATTTTTCTGAACTGCGACGAGTTTTTCATACACTTCTCTATCCGATACAAAGCAGTATAGTGATTCTGAATGATTGAGAATGTATTCGTAGTCTTTGGCAGTTATGGTTGGATAAATGGGTACGTTGATGGCTCCCAACTGAAGGACACCCATATCTACAATACACCACTCTGTTCTATTGTTTGAAGAAATCATCCCAATTTTATCACCCGATTGCACTCCCATTTCTAGTAATGCACTACTAATTTGATGCGCTTGTTGATAAAATGTTTCGGAGGAAGTAGCTTTCCACTCGCCGTTATACTTAGTGTTTAAAGCATCTGGCCTCGCTAATACTTGTCGCTGGTAGGACAAAAAGTCAAATAATCTAGTAATTTCCATGTGTGTAAAATACAGAAATTAACGATTTATTAAAAAAAGATTAATGACTTTTATTGGCAAACCAGTTATAAGCGTTCTCAAAAGCCTGAGTCCATGGACTAACGATATCTTGGGTACGTTCCTTGGGGTAGTGGCCCCAATTCCAGGGAAAGGTCGAGCGCTCTAGGTGGGGCATCATGACCAAGTGTCTCCCATCCTCACTAGATAACATGGCAGCATTATAATCTGACCCATTGGGATTTCCAGGATATTGGCTATACTGGAAAGTTGCCGGAATTTGATACGCTGAGGCTGGCTCAGGAAAGGAAAACTTACCTTCTCCATGGGCAGACCATATTCCCAGTGTACTCCCTTCTAATCCTTGCATCATAATGGCTGTGGATTCTTGAATGGTGACTGCTGAAAAAATACACTCAAACTTACCGGAATCGTTATGAAGCATTTTTGGTTTTTCTGATTTCTCAGGAGTCAATAACCCCAATTCAACAAACAATTGACATCCATTACAGACTCCAAGGGAAAGGGTATCATTTCGTTTGAAGAAAGCGGTAACAGCCTTTTGAGCTTTGGGGTTGTATTTTATACTTCCAGCCCAGCCTTTAGCAGAACCTAAAACATCGGAATTAGAAAAGCCCCCAACAGCAACCAATAATTGAATATCTTCCAAAGTTTCTCTCCCTTCAACCAAATCGGTCATGTGCACATCTCGTACCTCAAAACCGCACAAGTCCATCACATAGGCCATTTCACGTTCAGAATTACTTCCTTTCTCCCGTAACACAGCGGCCTTAATTTTTTTGGATTTTAGGACAGGTAAAGCTCCGCTAAAGCCTTTTGGAAATTTAAAACGCAAGGGTTGGTTGATTATATTTTCTGCTCTGGTTTGGGCCAATTCAGGCAGGGTTTGCTCTATTTCTAATGCTGTGGAAGTCTGCATCCAAAGACGTCGCATTTCAGATACTGAAAGGACGAGTCCGTTAATGTTTAAATGGTCACTTTTAGACACCTGGCCGATGCGAACTGCATGAACTCCCTCTTTAGATAAGATGCTTTCGAGATTTTCTCTTGATTGTACAACAACAGCTATTTTTTCTGAGAATAAGCAACGAATAGTATCTGGTTCCTCCAAGACGGATAAATCTAAATTCATTCCAATACCAACTGAAGGAAAGCACATTTCTAAAAGGGTCGTTATCAATCCTCCTGATCCAATATCGTGTCCAGCAGTGATGCTGTCACTATGGATAAGCAACTGGAGTGCATTGAATATTTTTTTAAAGTAAGCCGGGTCTGTGATACCTGGGGTTTGGTTTCCCACGGCAGCAATGGACTGCGCAAATGAAGAACCTCCCAAATGAAATGCATCTTTTGAAAAATCAATATAATAAAAGTCACCTCCTTGCTCGGTGGCTACTGGCGTTACAATTTTATTGATATCTGAACAAGAACCGATACTTGAAATAATAACAGTTCCAGGAGCAAGCACATCCCCATCCGAATATTTTTGTTTCATGGATAGGGAATCTTTTCCAGTTGGAATATTAATTCCTAAGGCAATAGCAAATTTAGAACAGCCCGAAACAGCAGCATACAAACGTGCATCTTCACCAGGATTGTTGCAAGGCCACATCCAGTTCGCAGAGAGCGATACGCTTGCCAAACCTTTCTCAAGTGGCGCCCAGACAAGGTTAGTCAACGCTTCCCCAATGGCATTGATACTTCCCTTCTCAGGGTCTATTAAACCACTAACAGGAGCATGCCCCAAAGCGGTTGCAACTCCTTTTTTACCGTTGAAATCCAAAGCCATGACTCCGCAATTACTCAAGGGGAGCTGTAATACTCCTACACATTGTTGTTGGGCTACACGCCCTGTGACGCATCGATCCACTTTGTTGGTCAGCCAATCTTTACACGCCACAGCTTCCAACTGAAGCATTTTTTTAAGATAGGAGACCAAATCAGATCGTTGATAAGTGAGTGCTTTAAAGGAGATGTTTTGTTTTTGATCACGCATTATCGTTTTCGGAGAGCTACCAAACAAGGCAGATAAGTCCAAATCTATTGGGGTTTCTTGGGTCTTGTCCGAATGAAAAGAAAAACGATGATCGCCAGTAACTTCACCTACGATATAGCATGGCGCTTTTTCTCTTGCTGCGATCTTTTCCAAAAGGGGAGTGTCTTTAGCAGAGATAATTAACCCCATACGCTCTTGAGATTCATTACCGATAATTTCTTTGGCCGACAGTGTTGGGTCTCCAATAGGGAGGGCATCTATAGCGATGGCTCCTCCGCTGTCTTCCACCAATTCCGATAAACAATTAAGGTGACCTCCTGCACCGTGATCGTGGATAGAAACAATGGGGTTTTCGCTTTGTTCTACCAAAGCCCGAATAGCATTAGCGACTCGTTTTTGCATTTCGGGATTGGACCGTTGAACGGCATTCAATTCTATTGTACTGCCCAATGCCCCCGTGTCAGCTGAGGAGACCGCAGCCCCTCCCATTCCAATTCGGTAATTGTCTCCACCTAGTACGATAATTTGGTCTCCCTTTTGAGGAATTCGTTTTTGAGCTTGTTCTTTTTTGGCAAATCCAACCCCTCCAGCTAACATGATTACTTTATCAAATCCAAGCCGCTGATTGTTCTCTTGGTGCTCAAAGGTGAGAACGGAACCTGCAATGAGAGGTTGGCCAAATTTATTACCGAAATCGGATGCGCCATTGGAAGCTTTGATTAAGATATCCAAGGGAGTTTGGTAGAGCCATTTTCGAGCTGGGAAATCATCAAAAGATTTTTCTTTTTGAACCCTTGAGTAAGGAGTCATATACACGGCAGTACCTGCTAATGGTAGGGATCCTTGTCCCCCAGCCAACCGATCGCGTATTTCTCCACCCGATCCTGTGGCGGCACCATTAAATGGTTCAACTGTAGTTGGGAAATTATGGGTTTCTGCTTTCAATGACAAAACACTCTCCATTTCTGTTTTGACAAAGCGACTTGGTACATCTCCTGATTCGGGAGCAAATTGTTCTATTTTGGGTCCTTCTATGAAAGCCACATTGTCTTTATATGCGGAGACTATATTCTCTGAATTTTTTTTCGAAGTTTCTTTAATGAGTTGAAATAAACTGCTGGGTTGAACTTGTCCGTTGATAACAAACTCTCCATTAAATATTTTATGACGACAATGCTCAGAATTTACCTGTGAAAAGCCAAAGACTTCTGAATCTGAAAGAGGCCTTCCCAATTTCTCAGACAATTGGTTTAAATAGGCTATTTCTTCTGTATTGAGGGACAGTCCTTCACTTTTATTATAAGCAGCTATGTCAGTGATTTCTCGAAGGGTCTCAGGGGCTATTGCAACAGTAAATAAAGATTGGTCTAACTTTTCATAGCGAACCATTAGCATGGGATCTATACCATGGATACGATCTTCAGAAAGATACTCTTCCATCCTCTCAATATCTTGAATTCCCATGTTTTGAGTTATTTCTACGGCATTGGTGCTCCAAGGGGTAACCATTGAAGCACGGGGTCCATAGAATATTCCCTCTATGGTATTGGAGGAAAGTAATGGAGCGCTGCCAAAAAGCCAGTGTAATTTCTCAATGATAGAAGGGGATAGGGTTTTGGAGGAAGCTACAGCGATTACTTTAGTAGCAGGATTGCCAAAAAACTGAATCATAGACCACAGTATTACGGAGCAAAAATAGTTTTTTAGCCTTGAAACACCTGCTCAAATTGGGGGTGTTTATTCCCAATTCTAAAGGAGTTATTCACACCCGCTAGATTGTTCGTTTCAAACGGGCCATGAAGAAACCATCAAATTCACTTTGGTGGGCATATAGTTGTTGTTTTTCTTCCAGTTCAAATCCCTGATTTTTATTCAGGAATTGCTCGATTTGTCTTTCGTTTTCAGAGGGTAAAATTGAGCAAGTTGCATACACCAATACGCCTTTGGGTTTAACCCATTCTGCTGCGCTTTCCAACAATTTGAATTGGGTATCCTGCAGTGTTTCTATTTGTTCTAGACTCAATCGCCATTTAAGTTCTGGATTCCGTTTGAGTGTTCCCAACCCAGAACAAGGAGCATCGATCAGGACTACATCGGCCCACTTTTTATTTTCAGGAAGTTCCGTATCCTTTTTCAATAAATTGCTTTGAATGATTTTCACCCCTGCTCTTTCTGACCTTTGGTGTAACGATTTTAATTTTGTTTCTTCTAGAACATATGCTAGAAGCTGGCCTTTATTTCGCATTAAGGCAGCTAAATGAAGACTTTTTCCTCCAGCGCCAGCACACATATCAATTACGTTCATGCCTGGAGCTACCTTAGTAAAGGGAGCTATTTTTTGTGAATGCGCATCCTGTATTTCAAAATAACCTTTTAGAAAAAGAGAGTTTTTATTGAGTTTTCGTCCTTGTTCCAATTGTAATGCATCTGGAAACCCTTTCATTAAACGGCTTTTGATAGCATAACGTTGTTGCAATTCCATTTGTAATTTTTCGGGATGGGAGCGAAGTCGATTTACTCGAATTGATACTGCAGCTTGTTTATTGAGAGCTGCGTATTCTTGATCCCAGAGGCTAGGGAGTTCTTTACTTCCTAATGCAAAAAGCCAGTCTGGATAAGAAGCCAAGACCTCTGGTGGCATATTCTTTAACTCATTTTGTCTTAGACTCTTTTTATTATTATTCCAGATAAATTCATTTCTATGGCACCAAACACTTAGAAGCTGATCTTCACTTATCTCTTCAAAGTTTGCTTGAATCATGTTTGCAAAAAGGCGGCGCCAACGAATGCAATCGTATACAATAGTGTAGACTGTTCTTCGGTCTCTCGCCCCCCATTTGGGGTGTTTAGCAGTGATTTTTTGCAATACATGTGAGGTCCGTTTCCTTTCTTGAAGAATGGTCTTTAGGGCTTGAATAGCGGCAGAGGCTAAGTTGTCATACAACTTTGGCATCAGAGCTGTTGAAGTTTCACTAGATTATAATAGGCTCCTTTCTGTTTCAGAAGTGATTGATGGGTTCCCATTTCAACTATTTTTCCTTCTTTCAAAACCACAATTTTATCGGCTTTTTGAATGGTTGATAGGCGATGTGCAATGACCAAAGAAGTCCGGTTTTGCATGAGCTTCTCAAGGGCTTTTTGCACTAATTTTTCCGATTCGGTGTCCAGAGCTGAGGTTGCTTCATCTAAAATCAAAATATCAGGATTCTTTAGGATAGCTCTGGCAATAGAGAGTCTTTGCTTTTGACCACCGGACAGCTTATTTCCACCCTCTCCTATAGGAGTGTTATACCCTTGTTCCATTTGTTCAATAAACTCATGTGCATTGGCTGCTTTTGCTGCGGTCATTAGCTCCGTATCTGTTGCGTTTTGTTTGCCAATCCTCAAATTATTACCAACTGTATCGTTGAATAGTAAGGCTTCTTGTGTGACTACACCCAATAAACCATAGAGCGAGTTGAAACGAAGTTCTTGAATAGGGATTCCGTCTAGGGAAAGCGTTCCCTTTTGGATGTCATAAAAACGGTTAAGTAGATTAGCAATTGTCGTTTTTCCACTACCTGATTGTCCTACCAGTGCCACTAACTCTCCTTTTTTGATTTCTAAGCTGAAATTGTCTAAAACGGTTCGTTCACTATAAGAAAAATGGACATGATCAAATACAATTCCTTTGCTCAACGTATTTAATTCTTTTGCTTTGGGCACTTCCTGAACGGTATTTTTAGCCTCTAATATTTCGATCAATCGGGCTGCTGCAGCGTCCCCCTTTCGAATACTAAATAAAGATTTACTGATCCCTTTAGCTGGAGTTAGAATATTGTAGGCCAAACCCATGTAGGCAAAAAAAGTAGTGCCTTTGAGGCTACCTTCCACCAATACCATATGTCCACCATACCAGAGAAGAACTCCTATAACAGCTATTCCCATAAACTCACTCAACGGGGAGGCCAAATTATTTCGATGCAATAAGGCGTTAGAAAATTTAAAAAATCGTTGTGTTGAATTTTGAAAACGTTTGTTAAAAAATCCGTTGGCTTTAAAGGTTTTGATGATTTTTTGAGCATTTAGTGTTTCATCAATGACAGACATGAAATATCCTTGTTCTTTTTGAACCGATGCCGATTTTTTCCGCAATTGCTTGCCTATAGTCGAGATGACAATTCCTGATATCGGAATGAATAATAATACGAATAGGGTGAGTTCTGGGCTCAATTGATACATCACAATAACTGTAAAAAGAATTGTCAAGGGCTCCCTGACGAGCAGTTCCAGAATGGATAAAAAGGAAACTTGAACTTCAATGACATCTGAAGCCATTCGTGCCATCAAATCGCCTTTGCGTTTTTCAGAAAAATAATCCAAAGGCAAGGCGAGTACTTTACTGTAAAGCGCATTACGTAAATCTCGTAGCACTCCTGTTCGTAGGAAGGTTATAAAAAATAATGCCAAATAATTAAAGATATTTTTCAATAAAAACAATCCTATAATCAATCCAATAACGTACAGTAGTGTACCCGAGGGATCGGACATCACTCGTTGTGCCACCTCATAGTTCAGACTTTGTTGTAGGTAGTCTTTTAATCCCGAAAAACCATTGTATATCGGGGCTTCAACGACTTTCACCGTCTGATTAAAAAGGACATCCATCAACGGAATAAAAGCAACAAAAGCCAAAGCGCTGAACAATGCATAAAAGATATTACATATAACATTTAGCAATGCATAGCCCCAAAAAGGATATGCGAAACGGATGATCTTTTTAAAGTAATGCATCATAGCGGCAGATCATTTTCTAGGATTTTTAGTTGTTTTTCAATCTTTGCTAGATTGTATTCCCAACTTTTTTCCTTTTGATAGGTATTCGCGACGCTGAGGTAAAATTTTATTTTAGGCTCGGTTCCACTTGGACGCAGTGCTATACGACTCCCTTCGGAGGTGACAAAAATGAGTACGTTTGCTTTTGGAAGAACTAAGGGTATTTCAGAATTATTTTTTAGATCCCGTTCTACGCCTGTTTGATAATCATAAATTTTTACAACCTTATTACCACCCAATTCCCTAGGAGGGTTGTTTCTGTAGGAGTGCATAATTTCCAAAATAGCTTTAGCTCCAGCCGCACCTTCTTTATTTAAAGAATGAAGCGATTCATATTGGAACCCATATTTTTGATAGCAAAGGATCAGTTGATCCAAAAGTGACTTGCCCTCACTTTTTAATTGACTTGTCATTACGGCGGCCAGTAAACTGGCCGAGACAGCGTCTTTATCACGTACTGCACTGCCCAGTAAGAATCCGTAGCTTTCTTCACCCCCACAAATAAATGTATCGCTAGGTCGATTTTCAATGGCCTCTCCAATCCACTTGAATCCAGTGAGTGTGGTTACACACTCTATCTGATATTGAGTAGCTATGGACTGCATCAGTGGGGTAGACACAATTGTGGAAGCAATAAAACTGGAAGGAAGGAGCTTATTTTTCTGTTGAAGTTGATCCAACACAAAATCGGTCAGTAGAAGCATGAGTTGGTTCCCATTAAGTAATTGGTAACTGCCTGCATTGGTTCGAAAAGCAACACCCAAACGATCGCAATCGGGGTCTGTCCCGATAACTAAATCGGCCTTTTGATCATTGGCTTGATCTATTGCCAATGAAAGGGCTTCTCTTTCTTCTGGATTTGGGGACTTGACCGTGGGAAAATCTCCATCGGGATGCATTTGTTCTTTCACGAATGATACTCGATCAAATCCAGCCCGTTGGAGCACCCTTGGAACAGCGGTAATAGCCGTACCGTGTAGAGGGGTAAAGACCACATTAAGATTTTCAGGTTGCTTTGGTTTCACCGGTAATAACTTAAGAACTGTATTCCAATAGGCTTCATCGACTTCCAGATCGATAGGGTGAATTTTTGCTTTAGGTGGACCAAACTGGAGGGATTCATAGGAAACGCTATCTATGGCTTCCATGATTTTTTGGTCGTGTGGGGGGACAATCTGCGCACCGTCTTCCCAATAGACTTTATAACCATTATAGATGGGTGGGTTATGAGAGGCTGTTAATACAATGCCAGCCTGTGCCCTCAGATGGCGTACCGCAAAAGACAATTCTGGAGTTGTTCGCAAATCGGTAAATAAATAAACGGCAACCCCATTAGCTGTCAACACATTGGCTACTTCTTGGGCGAGTGATTGGCTGTTATGGCGTGAGTCGAAAGCAATCACAACTTTGGGGGTTAGTGATGGAAATTCTTGTAATAAATAGGTAGCCAGTCCTTGAGAGCAACGTCCCAGTGTATATTTATTGATTCGGTTGGTACCAACCCCCATCTTACCTCGCATACCGCCAGTGCCAAAACTAAGGTCTTTATAAAAAGCATCGTGGAGTGCTTCTGAATCTGTGCCATTAGCTAAAGATTGGACTGCTTGTTGGGTTTCGGAGTCAAAAGGTACTTTTAGCCAACAGGCCATTTTTTTTTCAATCTCCATAGTTAATAGGTGGTGCTTTTGATGGTATAGCGTTCTTGATGGGGACGGCCTTTGAGAATTAACTCAGCCAGAAACCCAGCAATGAAAAACTGCGATCCGAGGATCATTGTAGTTAATGCGATATAAAACTCCGGACGGTCACTGATTAAACGACTGCTGGTGTGAACAAACAACTTATCAATACCTAGATAAGCAGTAAAGCCAAAGCCCAATAGAAGCATTAGGGTTCCAAGTAGTCCAAAGAAGTGCATGGGGTGTTTTCCAAATCGATGTAAAAACCATAAGGTGATAAGATCAAGAAATCCACGAACAAAACGCTCCATCCCAAATTTAGAAGTACCATATTTACGCGCTTGATGCTGAACCGTTTTTTCGCCCATCTGGTGAAAACCGGTTTGTGCGGCAAGCACGGGAATAAAACGGTGCATTTCACCGTAGACTTCAAGGGTCTGAACCACTTCTCTTTTATACACTTTCAAGCCGCAGTTGAAGTCATGTAAATAGATGCCAGATACACGCCTTGCTGCCCAATTGAACAAGCGAGAGGGGAGGTTTTTGAAAAGGAAGGAATCGTAGCGCTTTTTTTTCCACCCTGAAATAAGGTCCCATTGTTTTTCTTCCATTAAAGCGACCATGGGTAGAATTTCTTCCGGTGAATCCTGTAAATCGGCATCAAGGGTAACAACATATTTCCCCTGAACTTCAGAGAAGGCCGCGTGCAGTGCTTGTGATTTGCCAAAATTTTGAGCGAAGCGTATTCCTTTTACTGTATCATGTTTTTTTGCTAGCTCAGTAATGATGGACCAAGAATCATCGGTGCTCCCGTCGTCTACAAATAAAAGTTCGAAGGAATATCCTTTTAAGGATTTTTCAATCCATTGATACAATTCCTCCAACGATTCGGATTCATTTAATAAAGGAACGACAAGGGAGAATTGCATCTGGGTTTCGAAATTTTATCAAAGGTACAAAACCATTGATTTATTCCGGACGCGCTTTTTTTAGAATCAAACCAGCCACCAAAGAGGTAAGAAACCCGAAAAACAAACTAAAAATCAAGATAAAGCCAGCAATGACTCCAAAACCCTGAAACTTTTCCATCATATCCAATGCTGCATTCAGTTGTTCTTGAGTCATTTCTGGATTTTCATCTATTATTTTACTTTTAGTTAATTCAGATACTGTTTCCATATACGTTGGCTCGATAACATTCATCAACAAACCAGTGTAGACCAAAGCAATAATGGCGGAAATTAAGGAGATTCCAAGACCTAGTTTTATGGCTTGACTTAAAGATAAAAAGCCTTCGTTGTCTTTGCGAAAGGTATAAATACCTAAAACGATGACGCCAATAGAAATGGCGTAATTTACATAGTTTACAAGAGGTTCTTGCCCGTAATGCATGTCGAGTGTAAACAGCATTAGAGCAAAGATGACGGAAACCCCGCCTAAAATTCCTCCGAATTTAACCATGTAGGATGTATTCGTTTTCATTGGGTTATTCATAAGATTAAGTGTTTGTATTTAATCAAATGTACATTTTTTATGAATATAAATTTTACCTCCAACGGATAGGAAATTGTAACAAAAACATTTAAATTTGCGCTCCGTTATTAAAAAACATGAAAGCAGATATTCATCCAGATTCCTATCGATTGGTCGCCTTCAAGGATATGTCCAACGAAGATATTTTTATTACTAAATCGACAGCCGAAAGTAAAGAAACCATAGAAGTTGAAGGGGCTGAATATCCTCTAATAAAACTTGAAATTTCGAGAACATCACACCCCTACTATACTGGAAAATCAAAACTTGTAGACACTGCTGGGCGTATTGATAAATTCAAGAATAAATATTCTAAGTTTAACAAATAGGACCAACCCTCACGATATACAAACCGCCTAGGGCGGTTTTTTTTTATTCCTTTTTTACCGTTTTCAACTGCAAAATATTGATTGGATTCATGGACAGTCCCTTGACATTCTTTTGGGCAAAACGAATGGCTTGATCGTAATAGAGGGGGATAACAGGGTACTCACTTAACATCAAACGATTCATCTGCCGGTAGTGCTTTGCTCTTTTTTTAGGATTTTTAATCAAATAGCTTTCCTCAAACCATTGATCGTATTGTGCATTTGAATAATGGGTATAATTGGGTCCATTGGGCGAAAAGTTTTTGGAGTAGAATAAACCAAGGTAATTTTCTGCATCGGGGTAATCAGCAATCCAACTGGCTCTAAACAACTCCAACTTACCAGATGTTTTGGCTTGGCGGAGACTCGCTGTGGGCATTAAGTCGATCTGAATTCGAATGCCTATTTTTTCCAATTCTCTTTGAATGTATTGACACATATCCAAATAATTAGCATCGGTTGCGAGCCGAAGGCTCGGTTGTATGCCTGTATCTTTTATATAGGCATTCACTAGTTCACGTGCGCGGGGGGGATTCCATATTTTTGTTTCTTCATGGATTTGCCCAGGCAATCCAATAGGGATGAACCCTTGTGAAGCGGGAAACCCAATATTATTTCGTAAATATAGAATCATTTTTTCCCGATCAAACCCTCTAAAGATAGCTTCCCTGATTTGGGCAGATTGGATCGCGGGATTATCAGATTCCATGTAAATCCCTATATATTCTGTATTTAGATAGGGACCTACCTGTAAATTTATTTTGGATTGATATTTGGGCTGAAGGGATCCGGTAGCGGTGAGTAATTCATCTTTATAAGAAGTGTCTATGGAATTTAGAAAATCTAATTTACCCTGAAGAAAGAGCATGAATTCGCTTTGTATGTCAGGGATGAATTGAATGGCAATGGATTCCAAATAGGGGAGTGGGATGCCCAACTCGTCTTTTTCATAGAATTGTGGATTCTTTCTCAAAACCAGCTTCACATCCTCTTCCCAAAATTGAAACTGAAAAGGCCCCGTTCCAATGGGTCGTTTTCGGAATTGAGCTCCCTGTTGAGTAACCGCCTCATGAGGAACTACAGAACAATAACGCATCGATAAAAGCCCTAAAAAAGCTGGAAAAGATTTGTGCATACGGATCACCAGTGTGAGATTGTCTTTGGCGTAATAGTCTTTCACATTTTGTAATACCCACCCCCCTGGCGAGGCAAGTTCGGGATCGATTAACCGATTGAAACTGTACACAAAATCTGCTGCGACAACTTTCCGACTTCTTTGTGATCCAAAGACTTCCGATTCATGAAAATAGATATCGTCCCGAAGGGTGAAGACATAATCCAGTCCATCTTCACTTATCTTCCATTCTCTAGCAATGTCAGGCTGTACCTCAAGATTTTCATCCAACTGAACCAATCCATTGAACATTTGGTTGATAGGCCAAATGTTTTGAGGGTTACGAGCAAAAGCGGGGTCCAAACTCGTTACATTGCGATATTCATTGTATCGAAAAACATCCTTATCTGTGAATGAATTTTGAGGCCCCTGACAGCACCACCAATTGGTGATTACAAAAAACAGCAACAGCTTGTAATGAAGTGTATTCCAAGAGATGTGCAAACGATGCATAGTTACTATATTTGTGGTAAATTTAAGGATAAACTATTTTGACTCCAGCGTCTTTTTCTGATGTAGCAATTCCAATTCGAAAAAAAGTAGCTTTCTACACCCTTGGTTGCAAGCTCAATTTTTCGGAAACAGCTACTATTGCAAGAGATTTTTCAAATGAAGAATTTGAGCGAGTAGCTTTTGAAAAACCAGCCGATATTTACGTGATTAATACGTGTTCGGTAACCGATAACGCAGATAAAAAATTCAAAGGATTGGTCAAAAGGGCTTTGTCCAAAAATCCGAATGCCTTTGTGGCTGCCATTGGATGCTATGCACAATTACAACCCGAACAGTTGGCGGCTATTGACGGAGTTGATTTGGTTTTGGGCGCCACTGAAAAGTTTAAATTGACTGCCTATCTGAATGATTTGACTAAAAAGGAGAATCCTGAAGTACACGCTTGTGAGATTGAAGAAGTTGATTTCTATGAAAGTGGCTTTTCATTAGGTGACCGAACCCGATCTTTTCTTAAAGTTCAAGACGGCTGCGATTATAAATGTACTTATTGTACCATTCCTCAAGCACGTGGTATTTCCAGGAGTGATCGTTTGGAGAACGTGATTTCAAACGCAAAAAATATTGCGGCCCAAGGAATCCGTGAAATTGTGCTTACCGGTGTCAATATTGGCGACTATGGTAAAGGTGAATTTGGGAATAAAAAGCACGAACACACTTTCCTAGAGCTTATTCAGGCTCTCGATAGAGTTGAAGGCGTCGAACGTATTCGTATCTCATCTATTGAACCTAATTTACTACAAGATGAAACCATCGAATTTGTATCCCAAAGCCAGCGTTTTGTTCCTCATTTTCATATTCCTTTACAAAGTGGGAGCGATCAGATATTGAATAAAATGAAGCGTCGGTATCTTTCTGGTTTATACAGGGAGCGTGTTAAAAAGATTAAATCTTTAATGCCAGATGCTTGTATTGGTGTAGACGTAATTGTGGGTTTTCCTGGGGAAACTGAAGAACACTTTTTAGAGACTTTTCGTTTTTTAGAAGAACTTCCCGTATCGTATTTGCACGTATTTACATATTCAGAACGCCCAAATACCGAGGCCGTATCTTTGGCGAATCCCATTCCAATGGAACTGCGAAGTAAAAGAAGCAAATTGCTGAGGTCGTTGTCGGTAAAAAAGCGACATCAATTCTACGAATCACAATTGGGTAAGGAAGTTGAAGTACTTTTTGAAAATGAAAATAAAAAAGGATACATACAAGGATTCAGCACCAACTATGTAAAAGTCCGGTCGCCTTGGAATCCTGAACGGGTGAATACAACCCTCAAAGTGCGTTTAGAGACAATTGATGAGGGCGGTTATGTTCGTTTTAGCCTATAACTTGATTCCTACAGGAAGAAGCGATTTGTAGGATTTATTCCGGCGAACAAAGCCTGCAATCTTTGGAGAAGTAGGAACCACTTTCAATTTTTTTTCCCTTAGCATCTCCAATACTGTTTTTATAAACTCTTCTTCAAATTTTTTTGATTGGATGGCTTTTGGGATAGAAAGCTTCGTTAAAAATATTTTCCTTTCTTGTTCTGCGTATTCAATACGAGCCATCTCATTTTGAGTGGTGTATTCAAATTGGCGTAAAAATTCGTTGTTAACAATTGCTTCCGTTGTCATAAATTTTGGTTTTCTTGTTCAGGATAATGTAGCTCCAGAAATTAAAGAGACTACAAATTTACAAAAAATAGTTTTTATCTATTTTTGTTCCTATGGAGACCACCCATCTATATGTGATGCCAGGCATGGCAGCAAGCCCAAAAATATTTGAATTTTTGGAGTTTCCTCCGAATATCATTGTCCATTGGCTCAGTTGGATTCCTCCCATAGCCAATGAGGATATCCGATCCTATGCCCAACGAATGAGTACAAGGATAGGCGAGCAAGAGCCCGTATTGTTAGGTGTTTCTTTTGGTGGAATATTGGTTCAAGAAATAGCTCAATGCATTAAAGTTAAAAAAGTAATTATAGTGTCAAGTGTGAAATCTAGAGAAGAGCTTCCTTTAACAATGCGATTGTCACAAAAAACAAATGCGCACAAATTATTACCCCTGCATTGGGTTGAAAATATTGAAGCCTTAGCCCTATTTGCCTTTGGGAAAGCCATTAAGAGAAGGTTATCACTCTATAGAAAGTATTTGTCCGAGCGAGATGTTGACTATTTGCGTTGGTCCATTCACACTATTGTGAATTGGAACCCTCCTGAATTCACCAAAAATCTGGTTCATATTCATGGAACTGATGACACCGTTTTTCCAATCAAATCAATTACCGAACCGGTGATCAAAATCAAAGGTGAGCACGCGATGATTATCACTCATAAAAATTGGTTCAATACCCATCTCCCAGAGCTCGTATTACAGGAAAAAGTTGAAGTAAAACCAACAGTGGTTCTCTAAAGAAAAAATTATGAAAAAAATTGGATTAGTGATTGTGATTGTATTTGGGATTTCCGCCAGTACGACTTTGAAATGGAGATCGGCATTTTCTTCTAAGGAGCCCAATCCAAATTACAAAATATATGCCCTTGAATTGCCCGAATCGGTAGAGTTTGCAGGGGAAAAAATGGTATTGGAACGTGCTGATTTGAGAGAAAGACTGGACCGAGAACTTTTGGTGAATACTTATTGGCAGTCGAATATGATGCTTCTTCTCAAAAGGGCCAATAAATACTTTCCTATTCTCGAACAAATATTGGAAGAAGAAGGAATTCCATCCGATTTCAAATATCTTGCCGTAATTGAAAGTGGTTTGGCCAATGTGCGATCTCCAAAAGGGGCTTCCGGATTTTGGCAAATAATGCGAACAACAGGTCGAGAAATGGGACTGGAAGTCAATAACAATGTGGATGAACGTTACCATCTTGAAATGGCCACACATGTGGCTTGTCAGTACTTGAAAAAAGCCAAAAATAAATTAGGCTCTTGGACACTTGCTGCGGCGGCATACAATAGAGGAATTAATGGGATTCAAAAAAAATTAGATCTCCAACAAGCCGATTCTTATTATGATCTGTATCTGGGTAGTGAGACTTCTCGTTACATGTTTCGCATCTTGGCCATTAAAGAAATTATGGAATCACCAGAACGTTACGGTTTTATATTTGAAGAAAAAGATTTGTATCAGCAGATTCCAACCAGAAAGGTACCGCTCGATACAGCCATAACAAACTTATCTCGATTCGCACAACAAATGAAGATTGATTACAATCAGTTGAAATTACACAACCCTTGGCTGCTTCAAAACCATTTGAATAACAAGTCTAGAAAATATTACGAAATACGGCTGCCTTTGATGCCATGAAGTAACTAGATCTTCTTCATTTGTTGTTGCATCATTTTCAGTTGAGCCGTCATCATACCATGGCTGTCCAATTTTTTGGCTTCGGCTAACAAGGCTGTGGCTTCTCTTTTACGTCTTTTTTGCATCAAAATACCCGCTAAACTCATTTTGGCCATAGCCAAATCATGTTTCATATTTAGTCCCAATTCAATGGCTTTTTTGAAGTGTTTCTCAGCTTGGGTCAAATTGGTTTGCGATTGAATTATACCATGTAGATAATAAAAATAGCCCTGCTGTTTGGTCACCAAATTAGCTTTCGGATTGGGGATTCGGTTCAACCACTTTTCAGTTCCTGCAAAATCTTGCTTTCTGAGGCGGAGGAAAGCAAGGAATATCAACTCATTTTTGAAGTATAATAGAACAAACATACCTGAAAGAAGAAGCAAAAATAGACCATTACCGATTTCACTGTCGATAAACTGCTGAAGGCCCACACCTAGAATGCCAACAGCCAAGATTAGTTTTATGATTTTTGGGAACATATTTTTTATTTATCTCAAAAGTAGTAAAAATAGCTTTTTGACCTTTAGTTTTGTTTTGGATAAGCAAAAAGATATTCTATATTTGCACCGCTTTAGGAGTTCGCTTTCCAAATAGCGTTTTAAGCAGATATAACATGAAAAGAACATTTCAACCTTCCAGACGAAAAAGAAGAAATAAACACGGATTTCGTGAACGTATGGCCTCCGCAAATGGACGTCGAGTCCTCGCCAGTCGACGTGCTAAAGGAAGAAAAAAAATATCCGTATCCTCCGAGCCAAGACATAAGAAATAAATGTTTATAAAATATTCGATACAACAAGGTGTTACTTTTTTCCAGTAACACCTTTTTTTTATATTGACTGTACTATAGAAGACCAAAAAGAATGCCAAAGCAAAACCATATCAACACTATTCTAATTATCGGTTCAGGACCTATTATTATTGGCCAAGCCTGTGAATTTGACTACTCTGGATCTCAAGCTTTACGATCCCTAAGAGAGGACGGAATTCAAACCATCCTGATCAATTCCAACCCGGCTACCATCATGACAGATCCTTCAATGGCCGATCATGTTTACCTCAAACCGTTAACAACTAGGTCGATTGAAGAAATTTTACAAAAGCATCAAGTCGACGCCGTACTCCCTACTATGGGAGGACAAACCGCCCTCAACCTTTGTATCGAAGCTGATGAAAAGGGAATCTGGAAAGAATATGGAGTTGAAATCATTGGTGTTAATATCGACGCTATAAATATTACAGAAGACCGGGAAAAGTTTAGAGAGTTGATGTTGAAAATAGGCGTTGGAATGGCCCCACAAGCCACGGCAACTTCCTTTCTAAAGGGAAAAGAAATTGCCCAAGAATTCGGGTTTCCACTATGTATTAGAGCTTCTTTTACTCTAGGAGGAGCTGGAGCTTCTATCGTCTATGATGAAAATGAATTTGATGAAGCTTTGACTAGGGGATTGGAAATCTCACCCATTCATGAGGTGATGATTGACAAAGCCATGATGGGTTGGAAGGAATATGAATTGGAATTGTTGCGTGATAAAAACGACAATGTTGTTATCATCTGTACCATTGAAAATATGGATCCCATGGGAATTCATACGGGAGATTCGATCACAGTTGCCCCTGCAATGACCCTATCGGACAGAACATTCCAACGAATGCGAGATATGGCCATAAAAATGATGCGAAGTATCGGAGACTTCGCAGGCGGTTGTAATGTACAGTTTGCTGTGAGCCCAGATGAAAAAGAAGAAATCATTGCCATAGAAATTAATCCTAGGGTTTCTAGGTCCTCTGCTTTGGCTTCTAAAGCATCGGGATATCCTATTGCAAAAGTAGCTGCAAAGCTAGCTATCGGTTATTCTCTGGTTGAGTTAAACAATCAAATAACGCAATCCACATCGGCTTTGTTTGAACCAACCTTAGACTATGTGATTGTCAAAATTCCTCGATGGAACTTTGATAAGTTTGAAGGATCCGATCGCACACTTGGATTGCAAATGAAAGCTGTGGGCGAGGTGATGGGTATCGGACGTTCTTTTCAAGAAGCACTTCACAAAGCAACCCAGTCTCTTGAAATAAAACGGAATGGTCTTGGTGCAGATGGTAAAGGATACAAAGATTACGATCAAATCATTGAAAAATTGACCTACGCAAGTTGGGATCGAGTTTTTGTGATATATGATGCTATTCAGTTGGGGATTCCCCTTAGAACTATTCACGACATCACCAAGATAGATTTATGGTTCTTAAAACAATACGAGGAATTATATACTTTGGAAAAGGAGATTTCAAAAGAATCCATTTCAAGTATTTCCAAAGAATTCCTTTTAGAGGCCAAACAAAAAGGATTTGCAGATCGACAAATTGCCCATATGCTAGACTGCCTTGAAAGTGAGGTATATAACAAGCGATCTGAAATGGGAATCCAAAGGGTATACAAATTGGTAGACACTTGTGCTGCTGAGTTTAAAGCAAAAACCCCCTACTATTATTCTACTTTTGAAGAACAAATGCAGCTAGAGGGTCAGGCGCCATTTAGTTCCAATGAAAGTATTTCTTCTAATAATAAAAAAATTGTTGTCCTAGGATCTGGGCCCAACCGAATTGGACAGGGGATCGAATTTGACTATTGTTGCGTGCATGGAGTTCTTGCAGCAAAAGAAGCAGGGTATGAAACCATCATGATCAACTGCAATCCAGAGACGGTATCCACTGATTTCGATACGGCAGACAAACTCTATTTCGAACCCGTATTCTGGGAACACATCTATGATATTATTCAACACGAAAAGCCTGAGGGTGTTATTGTTCAGCTTGGCGGGCAGACTGCTCTCAAACTAGCGGAAAAACTAGACCGTTATGGGATTAAAATAATTGGAACCAGCTTTAAATCCCTTGATTTGGCTGAAGATCGAGGAAGTTTTTCCACATTGCTAAAGGCCAACGATATCCCCTATCCCGAATTTGGAGTAGCTGAAACAGCCGATGATGCTCTAGAACTTGCGGAGAAGTTAGAGTTCCCCATTCTAGTTCGTCCTTCCTACGTTCTTGGGGGACAGGGAATGAAAATTGTCATCAATAAAGAAGAGTTGGAATCTCATGTTGTGGACTTACTGAGAAAAATTCCAAACAACAAGCTTCTACTAGATCACTATTTAGACGGAGCTATTGAGGCTGAAGCTGATGCAATTTGTGATGGAGAGAATGTCTACATCATTGGAATTATGGAACACATAGAGCCTTGTGGAATTCATTCTGGAGATTCCAATGCTACGCTCCCAGTTTTTAACCTTGGAGAATATGTTGTGCAACAAATTAAAGACCACACTTTTAAAATTGCGAAAGCCCTAAACACAAAAGGACTCATCAATATTCAATTTGCAGTTCAAGAAGACAAAGTCTTTATCATTGAGGCCAATCCGAGAGCTTCTCGAACAGTTCCTTTTATCGCTAAGGCTTATAAAGAACCTTATGTGAATTATGCCACTAAGGTAATGTTAGGTGACAAGAAATTGACCGACTTTGATTTTAATCCACAATTAGATGGTTATGCCATTAAACAACCCGTTTTTTCATTTAATAAGTTTCCCAACGTTAACAAACAATTAGGTCCAGAAATGAAAAGTACAGGAGAGAGTATCTTATTTATCGACAGTCTAAAAGACGATGAGTTTTACAATTTGTATTCTCGCAGAAAAATGTATCTAACCAAATAGGAAAAATAATTACTTTAATCCCATGAATATAGTGAAGTTGAATAAGGAACAAGGGGTAGCTTTGGGTTTAATTGTACTTGCAGTGGTTACTAGATTAATTCCTCATCCCCCTAATTTTGCACCAATAACAGGAATAGCTTTATTTGCTGCAGCTCGCTTCCAGAGCAAAGGGTTAGCTATTTTAATCCCTTTCTTGGGTCTATTTCTTACAGACTTGGTGTTGGGTTTGAGTGCCATTAGCTTTTTTGTTTATATTGGTTTTGGACTAATTTTATTTTTAGGATTTAGAACAAAAAGGACAACTGTTCCCACCATTATGTTCTCTTCAATACTGTTCTTTGTTGTTTCCAATCTTGGTGTTTGGTTATTATATTATCCACTATCACTGGAGGGACTAATAAGCTGTTTTACTTTAGCCATTCCCTTTTTCACAAATACCCTTTTGGGAGATCTGGTCTATACGGGTGTTTTATTTTTTACATTTTCTTCCATTAAAAAACATTATTTACAACCTTCCTAAGGACCAATTCGCTAACTTTATCTAATAATAGGTTTTTTGTAATGAAGATTAATAGGGAATAGGGTGAAAAACCCTAGCTGTACCCGCAACTGTAAGCTACTGAGTCAATATTTTTTTACATTCTCAAAGTCACTGTGAAATATTTCATGGGAAGGCGTAAAAAAAAAGTAAGCCAGGAAACCTGCCTATTATTTTTTGGGAACTGCCGGGAATAGCGGTAACCTTTGACTTTTAATTTACCAAAATATGAATATTCAATTAAGGGGATTCCTTATACTCTTCATGTCTCCCTACCTATGGGGACAAACGAATGATGTTGATTCAGATAGTCTCAATATTCAAAATTTAGATGAAGTTGTTGTTATTGACAGCCGTTTCCCATTGAAACGGTCTCAGTCTGGTCGAATCGTTGAAAAAATTGATACAAAAACTTTACGAAAATTTCAGGGGATGGACTTAGCTGAAGTATTGCGAAGTAGAGCTGGGATCGATATTTTAGGGAGTCGATCACAATTGGGACAAAACCTAACGACGTCAATTCGAGGAGGGCGTAATGATCAAGTTCTAATTTTGATTGATGGAGTGCGTGTTAATGATGCCTCTCGCATCGGAACCGATTTTGATTTGAATTTCCTGCCTTTGGAAGCCATTGAATCTATAGAGGTATTGAAAGGGGCTTCCGGAACACTTTATGGGAGTTCCGCAGCGACTGGGGTTATTAATATAACAACTAAAAAGGGAGTCCAAGATTCTTTGTTTTCATGGGGAAGCAGCTTTGGAACCCTCCAAGCACAAGAGTCACTTATTAGTGGAATAACAGCAGTTGAGAACAGTTTTAGATATGCTGAAACAGTGGGAGTGTCAGATGTCAGCCTATTCTATTCGCAACGTTATGCCGACGGGATGAGTGCAGTACAAGGGGGTCAATCTGATTTGTTTGCTCGCAATAACTTTGGATTTTCTGGCGGACACCAATTCAGCGACAGCTATCGCATCCGATTTGCAATAAATGAAGATCATATACGGAGTGAATACGATGGCTTTGACTCCAATTTCAATCCCGCCGAAGCCAACAATTTATTGGTTAGCAATCAATGGCGATTTGCATTACAACAAAATGCGACTTACCAAAATGGGGAATTACAATTAGACTTGGGCTATCAAAGTACAGGGCGTGACTTTCAGTCCGATTTTCCTCGATACCTCAAAGGAACCAACTTCACCTTAGATTTGTCCAATCGTTATGTATTCAATGAGCAATGGTTCAGTATTGTGGGGTATTTTTATCAACACCACACCGCCAATATTAGCGAATTGGAAAACAGTAGTCAGCACGATCTCTATGCCAATATCGTCTACGCATCGGGCAGTTTCAATTTCAATATTGGCTCTCGATGGAATTCCCACGATGTCTATGGATCTCATCTCACTTATAACATCAATCCATCGTACAATTTTCAACTCAGTGAAAAACGCAACCTCAAGGTATTGGTGAATGTAGGCACGGGTTTCAATACGCCTAGTTTATTTCAATTGTATGATGTTTTTTCAGGAAATAATGGCTTGAAACCCGAAGAAAGTCAAACCCAAGAGATAGGATTGGATTATACTTTCCCTACTGGAAATTTTTCAGTTTTATATTTCAAACGGATAGAAAATCCAACCCTTATTTATGATTTCAACACCTTTCGATATGGTAATTCTGATGATGAGGTATCCTATTCGGGTTTAGAGATGAACTATCATAATCGGATTGGAAGCCAATTGCAATTTTATTTGAACTACACATTAACAGAAACAGATGGTGGTGATTTGCGGCGCATTCCCAAAAACGCTTATCGTCTGGGACTCGACTATGCATTGAGTTCACGCTGGTCTTTATCGGGTTCTTTTTCTAGAACAGGGGATCGCTTAGCTGTAGACGGAACAACTACTTTAGGGGCTTATTCCCTTCTGGACGCAAGAGTTCAATACCAACTTAACAAACCCAATGCTGTTGTTTTCTTAAATGTCACCAACCTTTTAAACCAAAATTTTATTGAATTCCTCAATTACAGTACTCGGGGAAGAAATATTATGGCTGGTTTTAATTGGAATTTATAGTTGAATAAAAAATAACTCTTTGTCAACTAAAACACTTTGATCTAAAATCATTGATGGGGATTTGATTTTGGGACCCATAGAATAATAATCAAGGATATAATCTATCTTACTACTTCCTGTTATCTGTTGAATTGCACTAGCAAATAGTGTCTCACTAGATTCACCTAACATACCTGGTGAGGATCTGTTTTCTATTAAAGTAATATTTGGACTTAAACCATCTGTGTAATCTCCAACACCTTCACTATTAGCAATCCTAAGAACGATTGGCTGCATAGCATATGTATGATTTGGATTTTTAGATCCTTCATTATTGATGTAATCATACAACGTTATAGATCCTACATTTTTTCCTACAGTTGGTTCACCAATCTGAAATACATTTATGTATGGTTTTAGGCCATTAATTAAAAGTTCACTGGCAGATGCTGTCTCGCTAGAGGTTAAAATATAAACTTGTTCCAAACCTAAGGAATTTATGGGTCCACCATCAACTATTTCGTTCGTAAAGCGGTTGTATAAACTTTCTTCGTTATTATTTTGCCAGTATTCCATGAGCTTGTTATTCCAAACCTCTTGAGCAAAAATTTCACCAGAAAATTGTCCAGTTATCATTGATGCAAGGTATGTACAAGTTGAAACAGAACCCCCTCTATTATATCTCAAATCAAGAACTAATTCTGTGATACTTTGGTCTCTAAAGACACCAAATGCCTCGTTTAAGGCCTCATTATAGCTACTGGCAAATTGATTATACATTAAATAACCAATTTTATGCTCGCCTATATTTACTACGTTCTGAACGTGCAATGGATTCTTTTGAAAATTTTCTTCTTTAACTAGCTCAACATTTTCACCATTTAAGTTATAGTTACCATCAACGTACTCTGCGAGGCTTATTGTGTAATTTAAATTATCACCATACAATAAATCTATGTAATTGTCAACATCCAAAGGCTTACTGTCTACTCTTGTGAATAACATACCTCTTTGAATACCTTTTGCTTCCGCATCAGATCCTTCATGAACAAATTTTATCCAGCACACCAAATCATTTGATCCCTGAGACTGACGGAAAATAGAAAATTCCATACCATTAGAAGCCTCGATTCCTTGAAAAGAATTTTCTAACTCTAAGTAATCATCAACAATCCAACTAAATCGATCTTCATAAAATAATAGTGATTCAAAAAAACTTTCTGGATTTGGATTACTCTGAATAAACTGTGCATACTCATTGGAATTTTCTGTCTTGGAATCATCCAAATTAGGAACCTCTTCTTGCCAAAAGTAATATTGATTAAGACCTTTCCAGATAAAGTCACTAAGCTCCAAATCAGTATCGGAAAGATTCAATGTTGCATCATCAGTATCACTCTTGGAACAGTTTAGAGCGAGAAATAGAAACAATAAAGACAGGAATTTTTTCATAAAATTTTCATAAACATTTTTATAAAATTAGTATAAAAAATGATTTCAACCGATGGAATGTTTTTTTGTTGAATATATTTAACGAAGTTCAATAATAAATTTCACCCAATTATGAAAGA